>CAYMWA010000016.1:29745-35783 GCA_964393795.1 uncultured Roseivirgaceae bacterium | reverse complement strand
AATATGCCCGCGAGCAATCTAAATTCAAAGCGTTCGCTTCCGCATCAGCTACCATCCAATAGAATCTGTATCGTCGTGAAAAAGACAAGCGAAAAAGTCATTGAAGTAGTGCTGGCCTTCAGCGGGCTGGTGACTGTGCTGACAACGCTTGGCATTATATGGGTGTTGGTTTCGGAGTCGTGGGGATTTTTTGCTGCCGTCCCATTGGATAAGTTTCTGTTTGATACAGAATGGACGCCGTTGTTTGCAGAAAAGCGATACGGCATCCTCCCATTGCTGTCGGGCACCTTCCTCACCACCGTTATCGCGATGCTTACCGCTGTGCCGCTGGGAATCGTTATTGCGGTGTACCTCAGTGAATACGCGGATAAGAAGGTTCGTGAATTTCTGAAGCCAACGTTAGAAGTGTTGGCTGCGGTACCCACGGTGGTATACGGCTTTTTCGCGCTCACGGTGGTGACGCCGTTCCTGCAAACATTCATTCCGGGCGTGGGTAGTTTCAATGCCTTGTCAGCCGGGCTCGTCATGGGCATTATGATTATCCCGGTGATTTCATCCTTGAGCGAAGATGCGCTCCACGCAGTTCCGAAGTCGCTGCGCGAAGCATCATACGGGATGGGGGCAACCCGTTTTCAGACGTCTTTCAAAGTCGTCGTCCCCGCGGCTTCCTCGGGAATACTGGTATCGATTATTCTCGGCGTGGCACGCGCCGTAGGTGAGACGATGGTAGTGGCCATCGCTGCAGGCCAGCAACCGACCCTGACTTTTGACCCGCGCGAAGCCGTCGAGACAATCACCGCCTACATTGTGCAGGTAAGCCTCGGCGATGTTCCGCACGGATCAATTGAGTACAAGACGATCTTTGCTGCGGGGATTACCTTGTTCATATTTGTTTTTCTGCTGAATAATGTCAGCTTCTGGTTGAAGAAGAAGTATCAGGAAAAATATGAGTAGCATTCGTACAAACCGGATAATCGATTCGGTGTTCAAATATGTGGGCATCATTTGCACCTTGTTCGGCGTTATTGTGCTGACCATATTTCTTGGCGACATCATCACCGATGGCATCCAGCGTATCGATTGGGCGTTTCTCACCAATCTTCCTTCACGCAAGGCGGAGCGCGCCGGTATCCTCACTGCATGGACAGGGACGGCCTGGATACTCGGGCTGACATCGCTTATCGCGGTTCCGCTCGGCATATGCGCCGGAATCTATCTTCAGGAGTATGGCGTGAAAAACCGTCTTGCACACTTTATCGAGTTGAATATCGCCAACCTCGCTGGTGTGCCATCGATTATCTACGGCTTGCTCGGTCTCCAGATATTCGCGCGTCTTTTCAAACTCAACGGAAGTGTGCTTGCGGGTTCCTTCACGCTGGCGTTGTTGATCTTGCCGATCATTATTGTGGCTACGCGCGAAGCGCTTCGGGCTGTACCGAATTCGCTGCGCGAGGCCTCATACGGGATGGGTGCGACGAAATGGCAAACGATCTGGTATCAGGTGCTCCCGGCAGCATCAGGTGGGATCCTTACCGGCATCATCCTGGCCCTGTCGCGCGCGGTAGGGGAGACGGCGCCCCTCATCGTCATAGGTGCCCTGGCTTATGTGCCCTTCGTAGCGGAGACGCCAATGGACCCTTTTACGGTGTTGCCCATTCAGATCTTTAACTGGGTGTCGAGGCCGCAGGAAGCGTTTCTGGTCAATGCTGCTGCGGCCATCATCATCCTGCTGGCCATCACCTTCGTCATGAACGGCGTGGCCGTGTATCTCCGAAACAAATGGCAAAAAAAGATGAGTTGGTAGTCCCAACAGACACAACGGCAAAACCACCGTACATGAAACCGATTGAAGCAAAAAATGTAAATGTATATTACGGCGAAAACCACGTCTTGAAAGACATTTCGATGTCGATCAGGGAAAACACGGTGACGGCATTTATCGGCCCGTCGGGATGTGGAAAGTCAACCTTCCTGCGCACACTGAACCGAATGAACGACTACATTGAGTCGTTCAGAAAAAAGGGCAAGGTGTACATCAATGGCAAGGAGATATACGACCGCAAGGTGCGGGTAGAAGACTTGCGTCGGAAGGTCGGCATGGTATTCCAGAAACCCAATCCGTTCCCGAAGAGTATCTATGAAAACGTGGCGTACGGATTGAAAATTCATGGAATGACGGACAAGATGGAGATCAATGAGCGGGTTGAAAAGTCGCTGAAGCAAGCGGCTCTATGGAATGAAGTGAAAGACCATCTCAGCAAGCCGGCGCTATCGCTTTCCGGAGGGCAGCAACAGCGTTTGTGTATCGCACGCACGTTAGCCGTCAAGCCGTCGATCATCCTTATGGACGAGCCTGCATCAGCCCTCGATCCCATCTCGACGGCGAAGATTGAAGAACTGATTCAGGAACTGAAAGAGAAATACACGATTGTCATCGTTACGCACAACATGCAGCAGGCAGCACGCGTCAGTGACCGTACTGCTTTTTTCTACCTGGGAGAACTCATCGAGTACGACAAGACTTCGGTGATATTCACTAATCCCGGCAGCAAGCAAACAGAAAACTACATCACCGGACGTTTCGGCTAACCCACAACTACTATGATCAGGCCAGCGATAGAACCCGAATTACAGGCGTTAAAGGAAAACCTTCAGGACATGCTGTCCATGGTGAAAGAACAGTTGGATAAATGTGTGAAATCCATTGAAGGCAAAGATCCTGCGCTTGCAAAAAAAGTACTCGACGACGAAAAGAAGATCAACGTGCAGGAACTTGCCATCGATCGCGATTGTGAAAACATCCTCGCCCTGTTTACGCCTGTCGCTACTGACCTGCGATTTGTGCTTGCCACGCTTAAGATTTCGAACGAACTGGAGCGTATCGGTGACAGTGCGAAGAGCCTCGCCAAAGTTTTGAGTGGTGAACTGAGCAAGAAGGAGTACAAGTGGATTGCTCGTTTGAAAATCGCTGAAATGATTGAGGCGCTTGTAGGAATGTTGAAGGACATGGGTACCGCCCTGAGAAAAGAAGACACCAGGCCCGCTTTGAAAGCTGCCGCCAACGACGAAATTCTCAACAACTATTTCAAGAAAGCAATGAAGGCCACGCCCGCACTCATCCTCAAACATCCGGACGACGCGCGGATCATTCTCAACCTGCTGCTTATGGTGCGCAACCTGGAGCGCTCCGGAGATCTTACGAAGAACATTGCAGAAGAAATTGTCTTTCACATTGAAGCACGGGTACTGAAGCACAAGGGAGCGATCGGTAAACGTAAAAGTGCATCGTGATCCGCAACCGTATGCGGGATCACATCGAAGAAAAGTAGCGATCAACTTTTCTTTGCGGATTCGTTGCCGTTATTTTGCGACGGATTGAGCACCAAGACCAATTAAGTCCTTTGAAAACAGATGACCCGATAACGCTTTCGTCATTGCCTGAGGAAGGCGAGCGACGTGTAAAGCGGACCCTGTACATTTCGGGCCTTGCCCTTATCAACGCCATATTGATAGGCTTCATCGCACAGGCCCTTTTATACCTCATTAACTTTTTCACCAACCTGTTTTTCTACGGAAACGTTTCCATTGCGCATACATCGCCGGCCGACAATGCGCTGGGCTATTGGGTGATCGCCATTCCCACCGCGGGCGGTGTGATAGTAGGCCTGATGGCCCGTTTCGGATCTACGGCGATACGCGGCCATGGTATACCTGAAGCAATGGAAAAGGTCATCACCAATGAAAGTCGTATCCATCCCATGATTACCGTTCTCAAGCCTCTGTCGGCTGCGATTTCCATCGGGACGGGCGGCCCGTTCGGGGCCGAGGGTCCGATTATCTCGACGGGTGGTGCACTCGGATCATTCTGTGGCCAAACCCTGAACATCACTGCACAGGAACGAAAGGTACTGCTCGCCGCAGGAGCAACCGCGGGAATGACAGCGATCTTCGGAACACCGTTCGCGGCCATCCTGCTGGCGATAGAATTGCTGTTATTTGAATTTTCGTCACGATCATTTATTCCGGTGATGATTGCCTGTGTGACCGGCGCATGTATGCATTACATACTGTTCGGCACGACGGCTATCTTTCCCATGCCGGCAATTGCCGCGCCCAGTAGTCAGGCCGTTATCGTTTATGCATGTATGGGCGTCGTGATTGGGCTCGCATCGGTAGCAGTGACCCGTATTCTCTACATCATTGAAGACGGCTTTGAACGACTCCCCGTTCATTGGATGTGGTGGCCGGCGCTTGGCGGAATTGTGGTCGGTGTCATTGGACTCTTTGCGCCACAAACCCTTGGTGTCGGGTATGACAACATCACCAACGCACTCTCGGGCCAGTTGGCCATCCCGATACTCGTGTCCCTTTGCTTCTGGAAGTTTCTGTCGTGGGCAATCGCGCTGGGCAGTGGCACCTCCGGTGGAACGCTGGCACCCTTGTTGACCATCGGAAGTTCGCTGGGCTGCCTGTTGGGCATGCTCGCCCAGAATGTTTGGCCGGAAGCAGGGGTGAGCCTGCCACTCGCCGCATTGGTGGGCATGGGTGCGCTCTTTGCAGGGTCGGCGCGTGCACTGCTTACTTCTATTGTGTTTGCGCTTGAAAGCACGATGGAAGAACAGACACTGCTACCACTGATCGCAGGTTGCGCGACTTCTTACATGGTGTCCTTCGTTTTTATGCGGGGAACCATCATGACCGAGAAGATCAAGCGCCGCGGTATCAACCCGCCTGAGAATTATGTGCCCGACCTCCTGGAAATAAAAACGGCCGCCGATGTGGCCATTGTCACGGAGAAATCTAACATTCCGCGTTTCAAAGGCCCGATGAAAGTAAAAGAACTGCGTGAGTGGATGCATAACGAAGGGATCAACTATCCGTACAACACCCTGTTTGTCACAGGCAGCAACGACCAGCTGCTCTCCGGGACGATTGAAAAAAAGTTGTTGTTTCTTCCGGATGTCGATCCGGAAGCAGCCATCAGTACAGTCATGACGAGAAGGGTATATTCTATCTATCAGGACAATCCGCTGCAGCTCGTCGTCGAGTTCATGTTAAAAACAGGGCAGGATGTGCTACCCGTCGTCGACCGCAGCAGCAGACGCCTTATGGGATTCATATCGCAAGAAAACGTCCTGCACGTTTTCCAACAGCGATTCCGTGAAAACACCGATCAATCCCGGCACATCTCGATGTTTGCGTCAACCCTCCGTGTGATCAGCACCGGCAAGCGCATGCTTTTCCGAAACAAAGGTTAACGCGTGTTGAATGCCAGTATAAATACAGGTTGAATGCAAGTTCAATACAGGTTCATTCAGTCCAACTGTATCTACACTTGCCTTTCAACCTGCGTTAGTAGTTTGCATTAAAAGAACGCTCTCGACGATAAGCGCCAGTACATATTTACATCGTCGTAGTAGCGATCATTTGTTCCGGGCCAATGGTCCGCCCATAGACGTGCTACTTGATCGCGATGGGCTTTTTCAATTTTCCCTGATCCGATCCTTTCTTTGCGATGCTCAACCTCAGGATGCCATCTTCATAGCGTGCGCTGATGTCATCTTCGTTCGTGTTGGCAGGCAGGTTGAAGGATCGGGAAAAAGACTCAAAGCCAAACTCCCGTCGCGTATATTGTTCTTCCTTGTGTTCTTCCTCCTGCTTTCGCTCGGCAGACACCGTTAAGATGTTGTTCTCAATCGAAACATTAAAGTCCTTCTTGTTATAGCCGGGCGCGGCCATTTCGAGCTCGAAGGATTTGTCCGTCTCGCGGATGTTTACCGACGGCATACTCCGCCTGCCGAGCGGGCGGCTCATGAACGCATCATCGAAAATGTCGGAGAGTAGCGATCCACGAAGGCTCGGCCACTCGCTATACTTCATTAGTGCCATAGTGTGAATTGTTTTGAATTTGATCGATTCATTGTTGACGGGCGCTGGCGCATCGCCCTTCCTGTATAATGGAAAGAAATTGTGCCTGAGGAGGCATTGAAGTTGTGCTGCCTGTGTTTAGCCGGTATTTCAGCCTTTCAGACCCTTCA
>CAYMWA010000016.1:9703-29645 GCA_964393795.1 uncultured Roseivirgaceae bacterium | reverse complement strand
TTCAAATCAAACTTTCTCTACAACCAACGACAGTGTCAGCTTCCCGTCGTCGCGTTTGCGGTCGATGAGAATGGGGTCGGAAACGACTTTTCCCATCATCTCCCTTTTATTGTGTACGACCTTCACCTTCTCGCCCTTATTGTATTGACGCTTCTCCTCTTCCGATACGGCCACACGCACCTGGATGGCGCTCCCATCCTCAAATTCCTTTACACTGATGCCGTCTTCTTCGCTGATATTTACTGAACCCATGATTTTGTGCATTTAGCTGTGAAACAACCCGCGCGCCACGGCTACGCGTACAACCAGCGGCGAAAGCACTACCTGTCAGGCGACCTCCACACACTTCGCAGTGGTTCGGAAAGCGACCAAAACAACGCTTTGTGCCCTTCGCACCTTTTGCGCGAGGATAAGAAGACCGCCGACGCTGGCAGACAGGCATTAAATAGTTATGCCAATTGCCACTCCGTTTAGTATTTTTGGCGGCAATGCCCGCACGAAAAGATTACCTTCAGGAAGTACAAAAGTTCATATCCAGTCAGTACTGGTATTCCGGATGGCGCATCACGGCTGGTGTGATGGTACCTCTTATCGTATTCATTTCGCTGGATCTGATGGCCGTGGCCGTGCCATTCCTTTGGGGTGCGCTGTTTGTCAGCCTCACCGACACACCGGGCCCAATTAAACACCGCCGCAACGGAATGCTGGCCGCGATCGCACTTAACACCATCGTTGTGCTCCTGACAGGTCTTACCAAAGAATACCAGGCGTTGCTCATCACCCAGATCGTCGTCCTTGGATTCTTGCTCACAATGCTGGCCGTTTACGGCGCACGTGCAGGGGCCGTGGGTAGTTTGACGCTGGTGGTCATGTTGCTGAACCTGCTTTCTATCAATACGGGCTATAACACCGTGACCGGTGCGGCACTCATTGCCGGAGGTGGCACGTGGTATATGCTGTTCAGCCTCTTGTTACATGGTATACGGCCTTACAGGCAAGTGGAGCAGGCGTTGGGTGAACACCTGATCATCATCGGCGACTACATCCGCGCACGTGCGGCGTTCTACCGCGAAGGTACCAACCTCACCCAATGTTTCGACCGGGTGATGAAAACGCAAAGTGAAGTGCGTACCATCCAGGATCAAACACAGGAACTGCTGTTCAGAACCCGGCGCGCCGTAGCAGATGCCAGCCCGAAAAGCCGGAGCCTGATGATGATCTATCTTGATTCGCTCGATCTTTTCGAAGAGACGATGTATTCCTATCGGGATTACAAGGACATTCACGACGCTCTTGGGAATACCGGTCTGCTCAATCGCTACTACGGTCTCATCCTTGAGCTCGCTGCCGCCGTCGAACATGTGGGTATCTCCGTTCAGATGGGACGACCCGTAAGGAACAAACTAGACTTCAGCGCGCGGGTCAGTGAACTGGACCAACTAACAACAGAGTCGTTGGGCAAAAGCACCGTCGAGGGGAGTAGCCGCAACCTGGAGAGCCTGAAAAAGATCCTGAACAACGTCGTGGATATCACCAACCGAATTAACCGCCTCATCCTCTACACGCGGATGGAAGGGAACCACGAAACGGATTACGAAACGGCGCACAAAATCAGCAGGCTCGCCGCCACACAACCTATCCGCTTCAAGGTGCTATGGGAAAACATGACACTGAAGTCAGAAGTGTTTCGCCACGCCATCAGACTCACCCTGGCGATCGTGGCCGGATATGTGGTGTCGATGGCTCTTTCACTCGACCACAACTACTGGGTGATGCTGACGATCGTCACCATTCTGCGCCCTGCATACGTGCTGACTAAAAAGCGAAACATTGAACGCGTCGCGGGAACGTTGCTCGGCGTGGCAGTCGTATCGGCGCTGCTGTGGTTCATTTCGAACACGACCGCGCTGATGGTGATCCTGGTGCTCTGCATGTTGATTGGCTACAGCCTCTTGCGGGTGCACTACTTCACGTTTGTCGTTTTCCTGACCATTTTCCTGGTCATCTCGCTGTACTTTCTCGCACCACACAACTTTGGCCTGCTGATCCGGGAACGACTCATCGATACCGTCGTTGGATCGGTAATCGCCTTTATCGCTGCGCGCTTCTTCTTCCCGTTGTGGGGACATCACGCCCTGCAGGAAGCCATGCGGAAAATGCTCGACGCCAATCGTCAGTATTTCCTGCAGGCCTGGATCGTGGCCAAGAGCGGCGAACCGGAACCACCTGCCTACACCCTTGCGCGACAGAACGCCATCGTTTCCCTGACCAACCTGTCCGACAAATTTCAGCGGATGCTCTCGGAACCTGAACAGAGTGCGCAGGCTTCCCGCATACACCAGTTTGTCATCGCCAATCACATGCTTACGGGACACATTGCCGCCCTCTCTGATGAACCGCTTTCCGCTGACGGCAACAACAATGACGCGCTGGAGGAAATATCGCGCGCCATCACCTATGAATTGCAATGTGCTGAAGATAACCTGAGAGACAAACGGGCCCTGACCGACCTCCAGGAAAGCACTATGCCTTCCATTGAGAATCAATCGCTCGAGCAACTTTCAATGACATACGGGCTGGCCAGGGAAATTCGCAAGATTACAGCGAGGCTTTCACAGGGACTCAGCTGATCCTGACGGCATTCTTTTCGGCCTTCAACGCAAGTTCGGTTGCCAGAAAGCAGTGCTCCTGCGGCATCGCCGTTTCCGTACGGTTCAGAACGTCCTGAACAAACGCGGGCCCGTACGGCAATTCCGTTTCATTGCAGTCGATATAACGCGCTTCCTTGTTATCGACGAGAAACAAGTGATTTCCACCGGGGCGTCCGGCAATGTCAATGTTTTTGCGAATCTCAATATAGCCCTCCGTTCCGAGGATGGTCAATCGTCCGTCGCCCCACGATCGAAGTCCGCCGGGCGTAAACCAATCGACGCGAAAATAGCCGGAGCCGCCATTGCCACGCAATGTCGCATCGCCGAAATCCTCAAGTCCGGCATATTGCGCATTGTTCATGTTGCCGACCTGGGAACAGAGCACCTCTGCTTTGGTCGAGTTCGTGAAATACAGGAATTGTTCACACTGGTGTGATCCAATGTCGCAGATAATCCCACCGTACGATTGCCTGTCAAAGAACCACGCCGGGCGCGATGCGGGACTCATCCGGTGGGGTCCGGTGCCCAGCGTCTGAATGACATCGCCGATGGCGCCGGCTTTGATCAGCTCCCCCGCCTTTATGGAAGCCCGGTTTTCAAGCCGTTCGCTGTAGAGGATCGAATAGATCCGACCGGTTTCGCGTTGCACCTTTCTCACCTCGGCAAGCTGCTCAAGGCTGACCATGCCCGGCTTATCCGACATATAATCCTTTCCATGCTCCATGACGCGGATGCCGAGCGGTGCACGGTCGATCGGTATCCCTGCACTGACAACGAGTTGGATCGACTTATCCTGCAAAATTTCGTCCTCGGAACGCGCAAGCTTTACATCGGGGTATCGTTTACCAAACGCCGCCGCCAACTCCGGCTCCCGGGCGTAGAATGCCACCAGTTCGCCGCCGCCCCGAATGACGCTCTCCACCTGTCCGTAGATGTGGCCATGATTCAAACCGATAGCGGCGAAACGAATGAGGCCTTTTCCGGCGTTGCGTTCGCGACCCGTTTCTTTTGTGATCTTCGGGCGACCTTTGATTCCAAGTGCTTTGCCGGCAAGTGTCGCCGGTACGATGCTCGCGGCAAAACCGGCAGCGCTTGTCAGTGAGTGTCTGAGAAATTTTCGTCTGTTAGATTCCATGGGCGGGACGGCTCGGTGGGAAATTTGGTCTTAATGTTAAGGGATTCGGGGGAGATTTTCAAATCGTGAGTGGTGAATGGTGAGTGGTGAGTAGGGCGTGCGGCTTGGTGGTTGGTGATTTGTGCAGTGGGCGTGCGGGTGCTTCGTGAATCGTGAATCGTGAATCGTGAATCGTGAGATGTGCGTCTTGGCGGGCCCAGCCGGTCGCTGAGCTTGTCGAAGCGCCGGCAGGGAATCGTGAGTGGTGGTGTGCTCAGTTGTGAGTTAAGAGATTCAGCCGTCCACAGCCGTACCCCCCTACTCACGATTGACGTCTCACGATTCACGATTCACGCCTCACGCCTCACGCCTCTCGTTAGCCGGAATTTCTTAAATTGGCCTCGCCAATCCACCTACGATAATGAGAACATCCCGCACTTTCTTCTTTTTCTTTCTTTCACTGTGTATGCTAACGAGTTGCAAAGACAGCGGGCCGGCCGACAAGCGAATTACCACGATTGATTCACTACAAAACGCGGAAATTGCCCGCAAGATCGAATCCGGGGTTTCGGTACAACTCGCGGAAGGCCTGGCATTACGGGTGTGGGCTGTCGATTCGCTGGTTTCGGATGCTGTAGCCCTTGATATTGACGATCATGGTCGCCTTTTCTATACGCGCACCAACAGGGCGAAGCACTCCGAGTTTGATATCCGCGGTCATCGCGATTGGGAAATCGGCTCCATTCAACTCAAAACCATTGAAGAAAAGCGCGACTTTCTCCACAGGATCCTGGCGCCGGAACTGAGCGACAAGAACCAATGGCTGCCCGACCTCAACGGCGACGGTTCGCACGACTGGCGCGATATGACTGTCGAACGCGAAGAGGTGTACAGGCTTGAAGACCGGGACGGCGATGGCCTTGCGGATTTCTCCCAGCTTGTGATAGAGGATTTTCATACGGAGGTTACGGATGTCGCTGGCGCCATCCTCGCACATAACGGCGACCTGTTCGTTGGTGTTGGGCCTGACATGTGGCGGATACAGGATAACAATGGCGACGGCCTGGCCGATAAGAAGACATCCATTTCCCACGGTTATGGCATCCACATCGGTTTCGGAGGCCACGGTATGTCAGGAGCAGAGGTAGGGCCGGAAGGCAAGATATACTGGCAGATCGGCGACATTGGCTTCAGCGGTCAGGGGCCTGACGGAACAAAGTGGGAGCATCCCAACAGCGGTGTCATCGTACGCGCCAATCCCGACGGCAGCGATTTCGAAGTATTTGCATACGGCAACCGCAATACCCATGAATTTGCTTTCGACGAATACGGCAATCTGATTAGCCAGGACAACGATGGCGATCATCGCGGGGAAAGAGAACGTCTCGTCTATGTAGTCAACGGGGCGGATATTGGCTGGCGCATCAATTGGCAATTCGGAAAATATCGCGATCCGGACAACAACACCTACAAGGTCTGGATGGATGAAGAAATGCACAAGCCCCGATTCCCCGGTCAGGCAGCGTATTTCACACCGTGCATCGACAACTTCGTCAGCGGTCCGACAGGCTTCCTTTACAATCCCGGCACGGCATTGGGCCCGGAATGGAAGAATACATTTTTTGTTGGCGAGTTCGTCGGCAACCCGTCACGGTCTGGCATACACGCCTTCAAACTCAAGCCGAAAGGGGCCACCTTTGAACTTGGCGAACACCGCAGCATCATGAGCGGCGTACTGGCGACGGGTATTGATTTCGGGCCAGATGGTGCCATGTATCTCGCTGACTGGATTGACGGATGGGATGCAAAGAACCTCGGACGCATTTGGAAACTCGATGTAGCGGATGGAGCTGACAGCCATGTGCGCAAAGAAACGGCACGGCTACTCGCCGCCGATTTCAAGAAGTATACGGCCAATCAACTTAGCGGCCTGCTGAAACATGAGGACATGCGTGTGCGGCAGAAGGCGCAATTTGAACTCGCAACCCGAGGGCGCGACGGACTTGCTGTGTTTGAAGAGAACATCCGACAACGCCAAAATCAGCTTGCACGCGTGCACGCGATATGGGGCATAAGCCAGTTTGCCCGCGCCGATGCGCAACACGCGCGTCTGCTTATTCCGTTGTTGCGCGATGATGATCCGGAAATCCGGGCACAGGCCGCAAAGTGGCTCGGCGATGTTCGCTATAAGCAGGCGGGGGAGGCGTTGCTGCCACTGCTCAAGGACGACTATGCCCGTGCGCGCTTCTTTGCCGCCGAAGCGCTCGGCAGAATTGCCTATGCGCCTGCCATTCAACCTATTATTGACCTCCTGCGCGTGAACAACGACGAAGACGCCTACATACGGCACGCCGGAAGTCTGGCGCTTGCGCGGATTGGAAATCCGGAGCCCATCGTTGCCCTCGCCCACGACGAGTCGCGCGCCTTAAGAATTGCTGCGGTCGTCGCCTTGCGGCGTATGCGCCATCCCGGCGTTGCCGCCTTCCTGAAAGACCAGGACGAATACATTGTTACGGAAGCCGCACGTGCCATTAACGATGACCTTTCAATTGAAGAGGCACTGCCGGAACTGGGCAACGTGTTGATGATGGATCGCTTCCGCAACGAAGCGTTGATACGACGCGCGATTAACGCCAACCTCCGAGTGGGTAGTGATGCGGCGATGCAAAACCTCATCGGCTATGCGCTCCGCGCAGAAGCGCCCACGGAAATGCGCATAGAAGCAGTCGACGCCCTGAGCACGTGGCCGAAACCCTCGGTGCTCGACCGCGTCGACGGGCGGTACCGTGGCGAGATAAAACGCGATCCGGGACCAGTAAGGAAGATCGCAGCGGAACCGCTCGCCAGGCTGATGACGAACAACAACAATGACATCCGGCTTAGTGCAGTCAGAGCGGTAGGAAAACTCAAGATCGCTGACGATGCCAGCCGTCTCTTTGCCCGGTTGAAAGAGGACAACGACGCCGAGGTGAGGGGAGAAGCGCTCAAGGCCCTGGCTGTGATGGACTATGACAGCATCGGCGCCGCTATTCGTCAGGCGTTCGCTGACAAAGAAAAAAGCGTGCGCGTCGTAGCGTTGGATCTCCTGCCGAAGACCGACATGGACAAAGCCGTAATGGTCGCACTGCTCTCGGATGTCATCAAGACGCGCACGCTCGAAGAGAAGCAGGCCGCGCTGACCACGCTGGGGAGTTTGAAGACCGATGCGGTCAATCCCGTGCTTGACAGCCTGCTCACCAAACTTGATGACGGCACGCTGTCTCCGGCAATTCATCTCGAACTGTCGGAAGCGATCGACAGCGTCGGTTCAGCGCCCCTGAAGGCGCGTTATGAAGCGATCACCGCCAAACTGTCTCCAGACTCACTGGCCGCAGCATACAACAGCGCGCTGGCTGGCGGCGATGTGGCAAAAGGCCGAAGCATTTTCCTGCGCGACCAGACCGCACAATGCATGCGGTGCCATTCGTTCAATGATTACGGCGGAGATGCAGGCCCGCGGCTAAACGGCGTCGCCGCACGATTGACACCTGAACAAATTCTCGAATCGCTGATCAACCCCAGCGCGCGCATCGCGCCGGGCTACGGCGTGGTCACCGTGAAACTTGACAATGGCCGTGACGTGATCGGCATACTCCAGAAGGAAAACGAAAAGCAACTGGTATTGAAAGTAGCCGACAAACCCGATACCCTGATCAGCCGGTCAAATGTTATAAGCGTGACGGCATCACCTTCCAGCATGCCACCGATGGGCTACCTGTTGACCAAACGCCAGATAAGAGATTTGATGAGTTTCCTGGTGACGCTGCGGGAGGATGAGTAGTTTAGAGAGATAAGGTTAAATAAAAAAGGACTGCTGTGCAGTCCTTTTTGTCTCTTCTACTTGATGACGTTCCCTTTACAGGAAAGAGGCTGGATCAAGCATCACCATGCAATAATACAAAAAAGCATGATAAATTGTTCCTGAAGCGAAGCGATTTGCGCCTTTGCATGAGGAAAACCCTTTGCATCACCCTACTGCAAAATGATACCCCACACCCTTAATAGTGATGATCTCCAGAGAAGGGTCGTGCTTAAGGCGTTCGCGGAGTTTGGTGATGTAGACGTCCAGGTTGCGTGAGTTGAAAAACGAGTCGTCGCCCCAAAGGCGTAGCAGGATATCGCGGCGGCTGATGAGGCTATTTCGGTTTTCGTTCAACACCATCAGCAGACTGGCTTCTCGATGCGAAAGCTTCCACGCTTTGTCTTCGTATTTCAACTCGTAGCGCGACGGGTGGTATTCATACCGACCTATTGCCATTACCTCCGGTGCACGCGTCGCACTTTGTTGCATCGTAAGCTGCAGGAGGTTTTCTATGCGCACGACGAGCTCTTCCATACTGAACGGCTTACGGATGTAATCATTGCCCCCTGATTCAAATCCTTTGAGGATGTCTTCCGTCTGCGTCTTCGCTGTGACGAAAATAATGGGCATACGTGGATTGCGCTGCCGGATTTCTTTCGCAATCGCATATCCGTCCTTCGCGGGAAGCATCACATCCAGCACACATATGTCGGGTTCGTGGGAGGCAAACACTTCCAGAACGCCTTTTCCATCCTGCAGCATCACGACTTCAAACGACCGGCTCTCCAGACTTTCCCTGACGATCTTTCCCAGGAACGGCTCGTCTTCAACGTAAAGTATCTTCGTTTTTTTCACGCGAGTTGCTGTTTAGGAAAACGGATGGTAAAACAACTTCCCTTACTCTCCTCGCTGGTAACTTCGATCTTACCTTCGTGTCCGTCAACGACCTGTGCCACATAGCTCAGGCCCAGACCATAACCCTTAGTGTCGTGTACATCGCCAGAGGGTACCCGGAAAAAGCGCTCAAAAATTCGCTTTCGGTATTCCGTCGGAATACCTATGCCGGTATCCTCAACAGCAAGACTGATCTCCTGGTCGGTGGCCTCCAGCCGTACCGAGACCGTGGACGGTGGGGAACTATATTTAACAGCGTTGTCAATCAAATTGTACAGTACAGTAACAAGATGCGGCCGACTTCCGCTCATCTCAAAATCCGTACCCTTGCATTCATAATGAACTTCAATTTGCTGTTTTTCAAAAACAATCTTCATCGATTTCAATACGGCACGGACCTCGTCATCAAGGTTCACCCTTTCCATTCTCAACGCTGACATATGGTCCTCAAAGGTGGATGTCTGCAGAATTTTGTCAATCATCAGCACCAGGCGGTTCAATTCGTCCTGGGCGATATCCAGGTATTCGTTTGTCTTTCGTCTGTCATCGAGCGCGGCAAAACGCTCCATCGCTTCGAGCGCGACACTCACCGTCGCGACAGGTGTTTTTAACTCATGCGTGATGTTGCTGATGAAATCGCTCTTCATTTTCACCAGGTGTTTCTGCGAGCGAATACTGCGCTGCATCAACAGAAACACTCCGGTTGTGAGGAGGGTCACAAACAGGCAAAAAAGCAATTCGGGAACGATCGCTTTCAGGAAGAAGTAATCCGTTTCCGGAAAAGAAACAGCGTAGTAGCGGCCGGGACTGAAAGGTACCGGTTCGGCAGTAAATGGCCCACCAGGAAATGTCCGCACCCGCGGGAGTACGCCCCCTTGACGTTGCAGTCGGTGAACGTTGAACGGCAGGTCTATGCCGGACTTTTCAAGCGCAACAGCATATTGCGCGGAGATGCTGTCAATACTAAGGCTGTCGGGACCGAGCCGGATAAAAAAGCGTCTGTGCCCGGGGTCCGATCGCATCCTGCGCATAAGGGGACTCATGAGCCATCGCACGGAGTCATTGCCCCCTGGTGAAACGTACACTTCAATTGTACGAGACGTGTCGCCCGCCACATTCATGCGCCGCATACTCTTGCCTTCAGACTCCGCGTACCTTCTTGAGAAAAACGTAGAATCGCTGTGGACCGTCTCGATGTTGCGTACCATCAGCGAATCGTGCATGGCAAAAATTGTCGACCGGAATATGGCGTTCGCCTCTTTGCGAAAACTTTCGTGCTTATCATGCCATGTGGCCTCAAGCCAGGCAAACTGCAGCACAAGTAAAAGCACAATGCTTATCGCCATGAGCAGCTCGGGCATCCGACCGCGGAGAAAATTCAAAGTTTTCTTAATAGTGACCATCGTTCCAATACAAAGGTAAGCGGTATACGTGATGATGTGCCCTCTGTTAACGTTAATTAACATTACATTCAGGACTGTTAACGCACCAGCCGCACGCCCCGCCGTATCTTTACAACAGGATCGGAAAGATACACATTCATGAAGCCAACTTTCACAATACTCGGAATGCTTACCCTCCTTGCCATGGCCGGGGTCGGGTTTGCACAACAAAGCGAAGGTGTCATTACCTATGAAATCAAAACCAATCTCCACCGGAATATTCCGGAAGACCGTCAACAAATGAGGCGCATGCTGCCTGAATTCCGGACGCAGACGACACAACTGTTTTTTAACGCAGACGAATCGTTTTTCAAGGCAGTTGGAGAACCAGATGCCGCCGGTCCGCAGAACGGCATGCGCATGCGATCGGGGAATCCGAAGAACGAAATCTACACGCACCATGCCGACTATCGCCAGGTGATCCTGAGGGAGTTTCTGGGCAAGCGATACCTGATTGAAGACACCCTGCGCATCCCAGCCTGGAAAATTCATTCCGAGACAAGGGATGTTAACGGATACACCTGCCGAAAAGCCACCCTTGTCGATGAAGAAGGAAAGCGCAATATCGTTGCCTGGTATGCCGAAGAACTTCGGCCATTTCTCGGCCCCGAAGAATTCAACACCCTTCCTGGCGCGGTCATCTTCGTCGATATCAACGATGGCGAACGCACGATCACAGCGAAGCAAATACTCCTGCGACCACTGGCACAAGGTGAAATCAAAATCCCGGAAGGACGTAACAAAATTACCGGAGACGAATACCGAACCATCGTCAAGCAACAAACAGAACGGATGCGCGCCAACAATCGAGGCCAGGGAGGCCAATTCCGAATGAGAACGCAACCCTGACAAACTCCCGTCAAACTATGAAGCAATTTTTAGCTATACTCTTGCTATTCGCAGCGTCAAACGCCTGGGCGCAAAAATATACGGTCCAGGGCCAGCTCACGGATTCACTCGCGAATCCCGTTCCCGCAGCGACCGTCGTGTTATTGAATCCCAATGATTCGTCATTGGTGAATTTTATTGTCGCCGATAGCGAAGGCCGTTTCGTGCTCCGGAATGCCGCGTCGGGAAATCTTCTGCTGAAAGCCACTTCTATGGGATATCTCCCTTACATGGCGCAGGTCAATCCGCCGGAGGAAGGCGATGTACGCGATCTGGGCACCATGCGTATGAAAGTGATGGACAACACGCTGACGACTATCGAAGTAGTGGCCGACCGCCCTCCTGTGACAGTAAAAAAAGATACCATCGAATTCAATGCCGCGTCCTTCCAGACAAAGCAAAACGCCGTGGTTGAAGATCTCCTTAAGAAGCTTCCGGGCGTTGAAGTAGACACCGACGGCAACATCACCGCACAGGGTGAACAGGTACGGAACGTCACTGTGGACGGAAAACGGTTCTTTGGCTCGGACCCGAAAGTCGCCACGCGCAACCTGCCTGCCGATGCCATCGAGACGATTCAAGTGTTTGACAGGCTCTCCGATAACGCCACCTTTACCGGGATCGACGACGGCCAGCGAGAGAAAACCATCAACCTGCAACTGAAACCCGATCGTCGAAACGCGGCGTTCGGGAAAATTGAAGCCGGTGCGGGCACGGATGACCGCCGACAGGCGCGGGGTAACTTCAACAAGTTTTCACCACAGCGTCAGTTTTCCGTTCTCGGCATGGGCAACAACGTTAACCAGTCGGGATTCGGAATGGATGAATATAACAACTTCACCGCCGGGTCGCGCGGGGGCGGAGGGCGCGGTGTGCCTTTGAGTTCGGGACCAGGCGACGGAAAAATGAACACCTATGCGGGCGGCGTCAACATTAACAACGAGTTCAACAAAAACACGGAGATCAACGGCAGCTATTTCTACAACTACCTCCAGCATGATATATACCGATCCACGCTGCGCGAGAACTTCCTGAAGGACGGCAATTTCACCTTTAGCGAAAACAGCAACCAGGGCAATACCAATTCCAACCACCGCGCGAACATGACATTGGATCATAAAATAGATTCAGTCAACACATTGCGGTTCACGAGCTCGTTCAACATGAATGAAACCCATTCCGACCAGGCGAGCATCAGCGAAAACATCGGCGCCGACCAGTCGCTGATCAGCCGCAACGAGCGGAAGTATTTTTCAGATGGTTTGCGGACAGCGTTGAATTCGAATCTGCTCTACCGCCATCGGTTTGGCAAGCCGGGGCGGTCCATGAGCACGAGTGTCCAGTTCAACGTCAACCAGAACCAAACAAACGGAATCCTCGACGCTGTCAACACCTTCTATGAAGAGGACCGGGAGGAGTTGCAAAAGCAGCACAACGACCAGTCGACCGACAACCTTTCGTACAGCGCCTCCTTTTCATATACCGAACCGCTCGGCGGCCGGAACTACCTCGAAGTCAATTACAATTTCCGACGGAACCTGAACGATGTCGCCCGTGACGTTTATGATATCAATGATGGTGTAACCGAATTTAACGAAACGCTTTCCAATCGCTATTCGAGCGACTATCAGTACCACCGTGCCGGTCTCAACTTGCGCGTAACCAGCGAAGACTACAACTTTGTCGCTGGCACGAGTTTCCAGCAGAGTCATCTCGAAGGCGATCTTGAGCTCCTTAATGCCACCACCAGCAAGTCGTTCAAGAATGTTATGCCCTCAGTGCGGTTTACGTACAACTTCACCACATCTAAACATTTGCGCTTTGATTACGAAACGTCGGTGAACGAGCCCGACATTCGTCAATTGCAACCGGTGATCGACAACAGTGATCCGTTCAACATCTACGCGGGCAATCCAGATCTCCGGCCTGCGTATGCACAACGGTGGCGCGTGAATTTCAACACCTTCAATCCCGTGAACTTTATCGCTTTGCTGGCCTCTGCGGATGTCAGCCACACCGCGAATGCGATCATCAACGCCCAATCAGTTGATGAGCGACTGGTTCGTACCGTTATGCCGGTGAACGTCGACAAAACCCTTAGCATGGGCGGACAGGTGGGGCTCAGCGTGCCTGTTTCGCGACTGAACAGTCGCTTCAACTTGTCGATGAACTTCAGAAGTATGAGCAGCATTGCCGTGCTAAATGCAGAAGAAAACAACATCACGCAATTCACCAAAGGAGGGCGTTTCCGATACAGCTACGACTACAGTGATATTTTTTCAATAAGTCTAGGGACAGGCCTGAGCCAGCAACAGACACAGTATGAATTTAACCAGGAGGACCAGAAGTTCCTTAACGCCTCCTACTCCGTTGAATCGAATCTCACCTTCCTGAAGCACTTCGCCTTCAACGCAGAATTCGATTACCGGACTTACAATAACCCTGCGCAGAAATTCAGCCAGCGGATTCCGATGCTCAACGTCGCCTTATCGCGATTTGTGTTCAAGAACAAACGCGGCGAGATCAGACTTTCCGCAAACAACGTGCTTGACAAAGCGCTGGGCGTAAGCCAGTCGGCAAGCATCAACTACGTGGAGCAGGTGACGACCAACAATATAGGGCGGTACGTCATGGCAAGCTTCATCTATTCGGTCAACCGGCCACTCAATCAGATGCGGGGACCCGGACGGGGTAATCGTCAATACATCAGGATAGGAGGATAACGGGGAACGACCGAAGCGTGTGACGACACGCCGACATCAGCACTGACTGCTTTCCGATTCAATTTCGACGGTCACGTGTTGTATATCCAGGTGCTGAAGGGCATGCTTTACTTCTGCCTTGATCTTTTCCCTTTCGGGGATGGCGTGGTCATCACCCACAACAACGTGTAGCGTGATGACGTTGTACTGACCATCCATTGTCCAGAAGTGGAGGTCGTGTAAATCCTTCACACCGGGAATAGACAGTACTTCGTTACGTATCGCGCTTTCATCCACCGAATCGGGCTTTCGCTGCATGAGGATCCGGAAAGTGGCATTGAGGTTCTTGTACACGTTGAAGAGAATATACGCTGCGATCAGGATGGAGAGTATCGCGTCAAGCTGCGGAAAATCGACAAAGATCATGACGACACTTCCAATCAGCACGGCAATCCATCCCAATATATCCTCGACGAAATGGAGTGCGACAACCTTCTCGTTAATACTTCCTCCACGCTTTAGCCGCAAAAACGCAAAGCCGTTTACGGCCACGCCGATAATGGCCAGCACCACCATGCCATGCGCATCGGGCTGTTGTGGGACAAAGAGCCGCGAGAACGACTCGCGAATGATAAAGGCCGAACTGACGATCAAAATGATGGCGTTGATGAAAGCGCCAAGCAACGAAAAGCGCCTGTATCCGTACGTGTAGCGTTCATCGCGCTTGCGGCGCGACTTCTTATGAAAATACCACGCAAAGCCAAGCGACAGGCTGTCGCCCAGGTCGTGGACCGCATCGGAAAGGATCGCAACGCTGTTCGTGTAAAAGCCGCCTGCGATTTCAAGCAATGCAAAGCCGGTGTTCAGCCAGAAGGCAACGACAATGTTTTTTGGCTCGTCGCTGTCGCTGAAGTTGTGATGATGGTGATGATGCGCGTGTTCATGTGCCATGCTTTTGCAAAGGTCGGCATGAACGGCGTGCAACAGGTTTGCATCTGGCAAAAAAAGCAAGTGTTACCAGCCCGGCGCAAAGTTGAGGCCGAAGACCCCTTTTCCAAAGTGATCCGCTCGCCACGGAAAAGCGTAATATCCTTCGATGACCATTGCGCCAAACAGGTTAAGCCGCAACGACACGCCGGTCGTCAATAGCGGGATCCTTTCATCGACGCTGTCGGCCGTCTGTTTTAATACAGGGTGTGATCCGGAATCCCACGCAACGCCGGCATCAGCAAACAATGAAAACGAAGTAAAAAACATGCGCGATTTGAACATCGCCAGACGTTCGGGCCCGGTGAGGGGCAAACGCCATTCGACATTGCCAACCAGGATGCGACTGCCGTAAATCTGGTTAATAGAAAACGCTCCGGTTTCCTCGTTGGAATACCCTTGTATGTTGTCGAGTCTGTTTCCACGGGTGAGGGTAGGGTAAGCAAAGCTGAGGGGGTAGAGGAGTTCGCTCTCGCCATCGGCACCAAACCTACTCATATGCAACAACCGAAACGCCAGGCTGCTGGGATTAAAGAATACGTATTGACGGTAGTCGACAAGCAGCGTATTGTAGTCGAGTTTGTCGTACACGCGCTCCGCTTCCACCCGGTAACGCCTTCCCCGCAAGGGAGCTGTCAATCCAAAATAAGCGTTGTCAAAGACATAGGCGGCGTACGCGTTTCCGAGGTTGTATCCATCCGGCGCCTCGAGTTTCTGATGGTCTTCTTTTACGGGAACGCCGCGATAGTATTGCGTTTCATAGCGATCGTGACGACGTGAATATAAGGAGTAGCCGGTACCCGCTTCTATTCGTTGCGTGGTGCTGAGGATCAGGTAGCTGTACAGCGACGCATTGCTTTGGAATGTTCTGAGCACATCAAGCGCGACGTTGCTGGTGTGCAAGGTGTCATCAGTAGTGACGATCGAGTCGGGCCTGACACTCAGAAAGGCGTAGCGATAGGGAATGTGCGATACAGACGCGCCAAAATTAACCCGGTGCTTTTGGTTGAGGTATGCTACTTGTCCGCCAAAATCGTAGATCTGTCCATTGAGCGACAAGCCGGCGGCCATCTGATGATATCGAAGCATATCGCCGAACAACATATTAACCGCGCCTGCCATACCCGTTTGGGTTCCAAAACCGCCCCCCGTAGAAACGCCTACACCTACTTCATTGCCTACATATTCCAATGAGAGCCTGGGACGATAGGGCTTTGCCTCAACTTCGATTTCGCTTTCAGGACGCAAGGCGATCCGCTCGATAGACGGATTCACGATGTCGAGTGCACGATGCAGAGGCGGAAGTACGCCTGGTGCAAAGTCAACATCATCGGCACTCACCTTTCTTCGGACAAATTCGGACGGGTGTGCCAGATAGATCGCGTATTTGCTGTCAGCATAGTAGGTATAGCACACATCACCAGACTCCTGTGACACACTGAATGCAGGTGAATAGGCGGTGATGCCGCTGATACCGGTGAAGTAATCGGTAAGTTGGAAGATGTCCTGGCTGGTGAGATCAAGCGAATACAAATTTCGAAAACCGTCTCGGTTCGAAAGGAAATACACCGACCGGTCGTCAGGTGCAAACACGGGGTTAAAGTTTCGGGCGCCATGAAACACGTCGAGTACGGTGATGGTGCGCGATTCGGCCTCCATAAAACAAAGCTGGAGGGAATGCTGATCATAGCGACGTCCTTCAGCAGGGCGATCGGAAATGAAAGCGATATGGGTTCCATCGTGCGACCACCTGGGATGTATTTCCGAATACCAGTCGTTGGTCAGTTGTGTAACACTGCGATCGGTCAGGTCGAACATATACAAATCCGTTTGACCGTTTGCCATCCCTGAAACAACGATGTGGCGGCCATCGGGCGACCAGGAGGGATTGGAGAAGTACGGCACGCCGGGAATTTCCATGATAACGGACTCCTTGTTGCCCGGCGAAACGATGTTAAGTTTGTTGCGTCCATCGCTGAAGACAGGGAAGGCGAAGCGATCACTCTGCGGCGACCACGTACCCGCTGACTCAACGAAACTGAAGGCATCAATATGCCCGTTCCGGGCCGTCGACGACAGCGTGCTCAGAATTTCACCCGTTCGCGCATCGGCAAGGAAAAGGTCGATGGTGAAGAAGTTCTTTTGGGAGAGGAATGCCACGTAGTTTCCATCGGGACTGAGCACCGGGGCGATGTTGAGATCACCCGTTTTGCTGTTGTCGATGAGTCGTCGTCCGGCAAGTTGATCCTGCCGCAGGGGCGGCTTGAACTTCCCATAGTAGTCAACCATATTCTTTTTCCATACCGCGGAAAAGGCATCTTCATCCAGACCGGTGACGGATTGAATCGCCTTGTCGTATCCCATTTTTGCAGTTCGCAGGAATAGGGGATACACCACTGTATCGCCGAAGACACCGGTCATAAAAGCCCAGAAGGCCTGGCCATAGCGGTAAGGGAAGTACTCACCGCCGCGCGTGAGATCCTCCAGTGTCGGGAAATCGTCTTCACGGACGGCATCGCGCATCCACATGGCAGTGTGGGGATCGACGTTGCCGATGGACAGGTATTCCGCAAGGCCTTCCACCATCCACAGGGGAATGTTCCGTATCGCCGACAAACTAAGGCTGTCCTTGCTGTTGCGAAGCATCTTGTACTGGAAAGCGTGGACGAGTTCATGGCCGAACACATGGTTAGTCTGTTCGTTGAGCTCCATGACGGGCATGACAATACGGTTGCGCAACGCCTCCGTTACCCCGCCTGTGCCGACGCCAATCGTTCCCATGATGGCGGTCGTTTGCTGAAAATCGGCATGATTGGCATAAAGGATAACCGGGTTCGGTTCCGGAAACGTATCCCGAAAGATGCGTTGCTCATAGTCGTACCATTTCTCGGCAGTACCAAGAAACGACTCGGCGAGCTGGCTGCTGTCGAGGTAATGATACAGTTCAAAGTGATCGCTGGTGGCGACCCTGAAATCGAAAGAAGTGTAGTGCGGCTTGTTGCGCCCGAACTGTTGTCCGAAGACAGCAGGTGCCTGGAAGATCAACAGCACGAGGGCAAGGCAAGTCTTAAAGGAAACATTGCGCATTTCAACCTGGTTTTTATGAAAGATAAACCCGGCTTAAGCTGCTAAAAATATGGGCCAGGGCCGGGCGTTTTATTATATTGCACGACCGAAATCCGTATGAGCTTCAACGACAAAACCATCCTTACCTTACTGGGCGTCCTGATCATCGTCTCTGCTCAGTGCCAGACCTTCGACGCATCGAGAATTTTCGCACACAATGATTACGAACGGGCCGTCCCTTTTTACACGGCCTACGATCTCGGTGTCGGTTACATCGAAGCGGATGTCTTTCTATACGAAAACAACACGCTCGCTGTTGCACACGAGGAACACGAAATCGCAGAAGGCAGGACGCTCGAAAAACTTTACCTTGAACCGCTCGTTGAAAAAGTCAGGCAACACAAGGGATCGGTCTACGCGGATCCGTCTCAATCGCTGACGCTCATGATCGACCTGAAGACTGCGGGAGAGCCTACGCTTGACGCGATTGTCAATCTCCTCAATCAATATCCGCAACTTTTAGCATGTGGTACCCTCACCTTCATGATCAGTGGCAGTGTGCCCAATCCGGAACGCTGGGAGGCATATCCCGAGTTTATCACATTCGATGGCCGGCCCGGCATTGCTTACAGCGATGCACAACTGAACCGCATCCGCATGATCAGCACCAGCTTCACTCAACACGTTCAATGGGATGGCCGAAGCAAACTGCCCGACAACGCACGTGCGAAAATTGAGCAACTGATAAACGACGCACACACGCAAAACAAGCCTTTCCGCTTTTGGGCCACGCCTGACTTCAAAGAAGCGTGGATGGAACTCGTTCAACTGCCGCTTGACGTCATCGGCACCGATGATGTTACCGGCCTCTACGCCTACCTCCGACAACACGAATAAGGTCGCGTTACCACCACATCGCCGGTACGAAAATGCGGAGCGACAGTTCTGACGTCTCTGTCACACCACGGCGGCGCTATACGCATCCGCGACAGCATTACCGGCATTCTTTACCCTGTGAAAACATTCTAAACCGACTGTACATTGCGGGAACGGGAATTTAGTGCCGTGCCGTGAAATTATTGCCACAGACCTGCCTGAAGCTTCATCTAAACCACAGCTATGAATGAATTGAAGATTGCGCAGGTAGCGCCGCTATATGAAAGCGTTCCACCCAAACTGTACGGCGGTACCGAGCGGGTGGTTTCCTTCCTCACGGAAGAACTCGTTGCACAAGGACATGATGTTACCCTTTTCGCCAGTGGCGATTCCAAAACAACCGCTCGTTTGATTCCCATCGGAAACGAATCACTGCGACTAAACAAGAACTGCCAGGATCAACTGGTGCACCATGTAGGGATGCTCCAGCGGGTAATCGATGAAAGCCATCAGTTTGACATCATCCACTTTCACATTGACTATCTGCATTTTCCGCTGTCGCGGCTTCTGCGACTTCCGCACGTCACCACATTGCATGGGCGGTTGAATATTCCTGACCTTCGACCCTTTTACGATCTCTATAAGGACATGCCGGTGATCTCGATCTCGCATGCGCAGCGCAGGCCACTGCCGGATGTCCGATGGGTGGCCAACGTGTACCACGGCATCACTACTGATCTTTTCCAGCCGCGCTATAGTCAAGGCAAGTACCTCGCTTTTCTGGGACGCGTTTCACCGGAAAAAGGACTTAATCGAGCAATTGACATCGCTGTTGCCAGCGGATTGCCGCTTAAGATAGCCGCCAAGATCGACGTCAGCGATCGCGATTTCTTCGAGCGACAAATCAGGAAGCGCCTTTCGCATCCCTTGATTGAATTCATCGGTGAAATATCGGAGTCGCAAAAGAATGAATTCCTCGGAAACGCCATCGCCCTGTTGTTTCCCATCGATTGGGAAGAGCCCTTCGGTCTGGTATTGATCGAGGCACTTGCGTGTGGCACACCTGTTGTTGCGTGGAACAGGGGAAGTGTTCCCGAACTGATTCGGTCCGGTCGTACCGGCTACATCGTCAAGAGCGAGTATGAAGCAGTGCAAGCGATACACGCCATTGGGGCCATAGATCGCAAAGCATGTCGTCGCACCTTCGAGGAACAGTTTACGGCGAGTCGCATGGCGAGCGACTACGTGGCCGCGTATAACCGGATCCTCGAATCAGAAAAGGGAATCTTAAACCTCAAAGTGAGCTAGCATGCATTATATAGAGGTCGAAGACAAATACTACATCCTTGCCACTTCTTCGCTGGCCGATCAGCGAACGATGGTGCTCAAGCAGGGAGATTCTTTTGGCATCTTCGACTGGTTTGGGGATATCCATCAGGTCGGAACCGGAACACAGGGCATTTATCACAACGGTACCCGGT
>CAYMWA010000016.1:0-9603 GCA_964393795.1 uncultured Roseivirgaceae bacterium | reverse complement strand
GATATCCATCAGGTCGGAACCGGAACACAGGGCATTTATCACAACGGTACCCGGTTCCTGTCACGTCTTGAACTCAACCTCAACGGCTCACGCCCGCTTTTGCTCAGTGCCGCACCCCGCGAAGACAACCAGGTGCTGGTGGTGGACCTGACTAATCCCGATCAGCCAAAGCCCGGCATTAAGCAAGACAGCGTGCACATTCAACGGCTCAAGTTTCTCTGGCAAGCGAAGTATCATGAGCAAATCAAACTTCGCAATTTTGGGCTGGACGCCATAAAGCTTGAACTGGAAATTCATTTTCAGGCAGACTACGCCGATATTTTTGAAGTGCGGGGAACCACCCGTGCACAGCGCGGAAAAAAGTTTCCACCCCGTCATGAGAACCATCATCTCACCTTCTCGTATGAGGGTCTTGACGATGTCATGCGCCGCACCGAGATTCGTTTCACGCCACATCCAGACAGTGTACAAGGGAAAACCGTGCACTACGATATTGAACTCGCCCCTAAAGCACTAACGGAAATCGAAATTGAAGTAGCCTTTGTCGAAGGAAGTGAGACGACGAAGCCGATCCGGTTTGAACCTGCGCGCCGCACTATGAACCAGTATATGGATCGATTGCACGCCCACTGCGCTGGTATTGCTACATCGAACGAGCAGTTTAACGACTGGCTCAACCGGGCCCGATCAGATTTGATTACCATGACAACGAAAACATCTTACGGCCTGTATCCCTATGCCGGCGTGCCCTGGTTCAGCACACCTTTTGGTCGAGACGGTATCATCACCGCCCTGGAGTGCCTTTGGGTCGAGCCTGAACTGGCAAAGGGCGTATTGCAGTTCCTGGCGCACACCCAGGCCAGGTCGGCCGATGACTTTAGCGACGCTGAACCCGGAAAGATTTTTCATGAAGCACGCGGGGGTGAGATGGCTAACCTCAAGGAGATTCCTTTCAAGATGTACTACGGTACCATTGACGCTACACCACTCTTTATCAGCCTCGCAGGCGCATACCTGGAACGTACCAACGACCTCGATACCGTCCAGAATATCTGGCCTCACATCAAAAGGGCGCTCGACTGGATTGATCACTATGGGGATATTGATGGGGATGGATTTGTCGAATACCAAACCAAATCATCAAAGGGGCTAACGAACCAGGGGTGGAAGGATTCGCCGGACTCGGTGTTTCATGAATCGGGCGCGCTTGCCGAAGATCCTATCGCGCTGTGTGAAGTGCAAGGGTACGTCTTCGACGCAAAAATGAGCGCAGCCCGAATAGCAGCCGCCCTGGGGGAATCGAAACTCGAAGAGAAGTTAAAGGGAGAAGCGCAGGCATTGAAAACCAAATTCAATGAAGCGTTTTGGTCGGAAAGCAAGCAGACGTATGTCCTCGCACTCGATGGCAATAAAAAGCCATGCAACGTCGTTTCGTCTAATGCAGGTCATTGTCTTTTTTCCGGCATCGCCACGCCCGAAAGGGCACGGCTTACCGCCGGGAAGCTGATGGATGACAATATGTTTTCAGGATGGGGAATACGGACCATCGCTGCGGATGAAGTGCGCTACAACCCGATGTCGTATCACAACGGTTCGGTATGGCCTCACGACAACGCGGTGATCGCACAGGGCTTCGCGCGGTACGGGTTAAAGGATGAAGCGGCGCGTACGCTTACCAGTATCTTCGATACAACGCACTTCATGACAGGCAAGCGGCTGCCTGAACTCTTTTGCGGATTTCGCCGGCTGGCCGGAAAGGCACCCACACTGTATCCCGTCGCTTGCTCACCGCAGGCGTGGGCAGTGGGCGCGGTCTTCATGTTGCTACAAGCATCGCTGGGGATGCGGATCGACGCAAGCAAAAACCGGATTCGCTTTTGTCACCCGAGGCTACCGGCATTTCTCGATGACATCACCATCACCAATTTGCGCATCAACAATAAGTCGCTCGTGCTGCAGATTCGAAAGCGCGCCGAGGGTATTGATGCCGCCGTATTAACGCCGGGGACAGGTGTTGATATTGAGATTTTGGAGAAAGAACCCGAGTTTGTTTGGTAGCGATCGCGTACCCGAAAAAAAACAAACGTGCAGGAATTAATACTAAATGACAGGTGTTTCCTTTCAAGTTGCTATATACCCCGACCCTAATCAGACCTGAAGATTAATGCAAAAGACAATTCTCCTCATTCTATTCTCAAGTGTATTTTCTTTTTTCGTAACCCGTAATCCCGCTGCTGTGGAAATTCCTTCCCACGATTCTTCAGCAGCAAAAGCTGCATTCGTGCCGGAAAGCGACGGCGTCGCAATGCTAACCGGCCGTAATTTCGAAACACATGCAACAAGTCTTTACGACGAAATCGGTCTCGCATCTTATCAACTCGATTATAACGTCTTCAGACTTGGGTTGGTCGGCTATTATTCCTTGAAAAAAGAGGGCGCTTTGAGTGACAAAAATCTGTTGACGATCATCGACTTTGAGAAACCAAGTACGGCCAAGCGCTTTTATACGATTGATCTCGCGAAAAAACAAGTGCTGTATCATACCTACGTCTCGCACGGCAGAAACACAGGTGAAAATATGGCAACGCTGTTTTCCAATACGCCGCACTCCAATCAAAGCAGTCTTGGCTTTTCTGTAACCGGAGAGACATACGTCGGCAGCAAGGGCTACAGCCTGAGACTCGACGGCAAGGAAAGTTCTTTCAACAGTAATGTTCGCCGCCGCGCGGTAGTGATACATGCCGCCGCGTACGCAACCGAAGACTGGATCCGACGCTACGGCCGACTCGGCAGGAGTCAAGGCTGCCCGGCATTGCCACCCACACTGTCACGTGAAGTCATCGACACAATCAAGGACAAGACGCCCATCTTTACCTACTACCCTGACACACACTACCTGAACACATCGCAGTATCTCAAGGTTGAAACGCTACTGCAAAAACTCAACGCCGAACCCATCCCCCTGACGACATCCGATATCACCCTTTCGAAAGGATGACCCTCGAAATCGCGCATCTTTACTAATTCCTTTCCAACCTTTCAATCCTTTCAAAACTTTCCAACATTTTAATCTTTCACTCCTCACCTCAACACCGCCAACTGCCGCTTATCATGTCCGTAAATATCAGGCAAGAATAAAACCCGGCCGTCATCATCAACGATAACGGTATGGTATACGATATACACGGGGTAGGGTTTGTCGAGGTTGACTTGCTGCGGTTTCCCTGCGTTCATCGCTTTTAGAATCTTTTCCTCGTTCCAGTCGTCGCGGTCGTCCAGCAGCCAGGCGGCAAGCGCGGCAGGGTGCTCAAGCCGGATGCAGCCATGACTTAGCGCACGGTTTTTTTGCGCAAAGTGTTGGCCTGCTGGCGTGTCGTGAAGGTAGACACTAAAATCGTTGGGCATGATGAACTTCACCTTACCGAGGGCATTGCCATCCCACGGTTTTTCGACAGCGTGGTAGCGGGACGTGTCCAACTTCTTATCTTTCCAGTCCACTTCGCCGGGATCCACTTCATTTCCGTCTTCAAAAAACTGAAACTTCTCCGGATCAAAGTGTCCCGGATCGTCCTGAAGCTTCGGAATAAATTCCGTCTGAAAAATACTTTTGGGAACGATCCACCGGGGGCTGAACACGATGTATTTGAGTGTGTCATGAAACACCGGAGTGGGGGTGTAGTCCGAACCCAGAACAACCCGCATCTTCATCTGCTCCTTCCCGTTGTGATAGGCGCGCAACATGAACTCCGGCACGTTAATCACAATTTCATTTCCTTCACCCTTCACACGCGGATACCATCGCAAGCGTTCCAGGTTGAGGATGATCCGCGCTATCTTCAAGGTATCGCGCGGCTGGCGCTCGCGATAAGTCTGCAGTGCGTCCTGTAGTTTGCTGTATTGTGGATCATCGGGCTGCAGGGCCGCAACTTCCTTCTTTAGGTCAGCCGCCGACTCCAACTTCATCAGCAGCACAATATCATTCTCTAGCGGCATACCGCGCACCCAATAGAATTCGCGTGCGCCCGGGTAACGAATGCGACCCTCAAGCAGGTGAGTGGTGAAGAGAAAGAAGGACGCAGTGATGCGGATGTCCAGGGCGGATATGTCGGCGGCGGTTCTCTTCCGGTTGTCGTACAAGGCAATGACTGCCGACTGAAGATCGGCAATGTGATAGTCGTCAGGTGAAAACCCATAGGCAGCAGATGCTTCGACCTCATCGACAAAGGCTTCAAACTTGTTGTCCGCTTGTCTCTTTCCCAGCCACGCGCGCTCGTTGCCGTTGGCGCGGTAAAAAACGCGCGTCTTCAATTGCACCTTCTTGTTGTAATAGCCGTCGGCAATCCTGATGCTTTTGACTGTCGCGTCGATGGGAGTAGCAACGGTATCAATAAGGTTCCCATCACCACCGCATCGGGAGAAACACATCCCGAAGACAAAAATTGCCATGACTAACCAAACGATCCATCGCATAAAACTTTTCTTGATTTCACGTACAATTCGCATTCCAGCAAACTGTACGACCCCTGCGACAAGCTCGGGGTCCGGAGTCGCTACCCCTTTCAGCCCGTCAATGGCATGATCCCGGACGGTCATAGTACCTTTGCCCGTCTTGCGCGCATCAGACAAGTTGGGCACCAAAAAATGGGCGAATGCGACCCAACTTTTTCCTTTTTATTTTAGCTTTGGAGCAAGACCTGACCTGAACCATGAAGAAGAAGAACAACAACGCACAGATCGCATTAGTGATCACTGTCAGCCTATTTGTCGGCGCCTGCTCCACGAACAGATCCAATGTCGCCGATATTCCTACCGATTCCATCACCATTGCCAACGGGGGTCGCCTCTTCTATGAAAACTGCACCGCGTGTCACGACTTCACGCGCGACGCCATCGGTCCGCAGCTTGGTGGCATCACTCAAAAAGTTTCGCCTGAATGGATCAAGTCGTTCGTCAAGAATCCGGCCGCCAAAATTCAATCGGACGATGAGCGCAGCCAGAAACTTTACGCGCGTTACCAGACGATTATGCCCTCCTTCAGTCACTTTACTGACGAACAACTGACAGAGCTCGTCGCCTACCTTCATACGCAGAAAGCACCCGACACCACCGGATTGTCGAAGCCGGGCATGACGCCGCTCAAAGATCCCATTCCTCAACCCATTGAGCAATCCGATCTCGTTGTAGGCATCTCGCTGGTGACCCAAACACCGCGCACCAGTACGGAAAAGCCACGGACGCGTCTTACGAAGCTCGGCTTTATCCCAGGAACGGAACGACTTTTTATTGTTGATATTCGCGGCCAACTGTACGAGCTTCAAGACAACGTGCCGAATATGTATATGGACATGACGAAGCTCAAGCCCAACTTCATCGATAGGCCCGGACTCGCTACCGGCTTCGGCAGCTTTGCGTTTCATCCCGACTTTCTAAAAAATGGATTGCTCTATACCGGCCACGCCGAAAAAGCGGGCTCGGGGAAAGCCGATTTCGCTTTCGCGGATTCTATACCCGTATCCTTTCAATGGGTGATTTCCGAATGGAAGACCGATCATCCCGCCGGATTTCCGTTCCAGGGAACGAGCCGGGAGCTGTTTCGGATCAACATGGTATCAGCCGCCCATGGCGTTCAGGAATTTGCCTTCGATCCGAATGCGAAACCTGGCGATGAAACGTACGGGCTACTGTACATTGGAATTGGCGACGGAACCAGCGTCCTGAAGGGTCACTATCAACTTGTCGGAAGTAATGAAAGGGCCCTGGGCAGCATTTTCCGTATAGACCCGCTCGGCAACAACAGCGCCAACAAACAATATGGAATCCCGCCCTCAAATCCATTTGCCGACAGCGACAATCCACGCGTGGTTAAGGAAATATATGCCTATGGATTCAGGAATCCTCATCGCCTGTCGTGGACAAAATCCGGACAGCTACTGGCCAGCAACATTGGTCAGACGAATATAGAGTCAGTCAATCTCGTTTTGCCCGGACACAATTATGGCTGGCCCTATCGGGAAGGGACTTTCCTCTTCGATCCGACAGGTAACCTGGACGTTGTCTATCCGCTTCCTGCAGATGAGGCGCAATATGATTTTACCTATCCGATAGCACAATACGATCACGACGAGGGGCACGCCATCATCGGCGGGTTTGAATACAAAGGATCGCTTGTTCCTGAGCTGAACGGGAAGTACTTGTTTGCCGACATGAACAACGGCCGCCTTTTTTACATTGATGTTGCTGAAATAAAGCCGGGAAACCGGGCAGTCATCAAAGAATGGCACATCACCCTCAATGGCCAACCGACAACGACGGCCGAGTTGTGCGGGAACCGGCCAGTAGACCTAAGGTTAGGTCAGGATCATGAAGGCGAAATTTACTTCTTCAGCAAACAGGACGGAAAGGTGTACAAACTGGTCTCCGCACAAAATGCAGTAGCACAGCGATAAAAAAAAGAGGTCCGCAAGGACCTCTTTTCATTCACATTTTTACAAACTATCGGTTGTCATTCTCGTCTTTGTCTTTTAGCTGCATCTCCGATACGTACACCCTTTTACCCTGGTCATTGATGTAGTAGTAACGCGAATCGTCGCTGATATAGATTGTCTGACCATCGGGTCCTACTTTCGTTTCATGCCTGTCGTCATCAATTTCCGCGGCAGCCTTTGCGGCCGTTTCAGAGATCGCATCACCGGTTTCATCCGCTGCTTCCTGCAGATCGCGTCCCGTCCGCTCAGCGCGGTTGTTAAAATCAGATGAGGCATCTTCGCTTTCGCGCTCTATGTCATCAGCCGTCCGATCTGCTTTGCGCTCTATATCATCGGCTGTTTGCTGCGCATCATTGCGATACGCGTCCGAGCTCCTGTCTTCAGGCTGATCCGGGTTCAAGCCATACAACTCAACGGCCGCCTTGTCACCTTCCTGATTGGCCGCTGTATTGTAAGTAAAGGCCACCTTCTGAATATCCCTGTCGGGATGTTCAAGACGAAATACATCTGATTCGTCACCAGGCTCAATCTTCTTACTTACATCGATTTCTTCCATATCGCCCGATTCATAAAAAACCTGAAGCCGCTCAATCTCAAGGGGAGCGTCTTCAACTTTTATCTTGATAGCAGAAAATTCATCGGCACCAATTACGGCAATAGACTCGTTTTGGGATTTAAAACTGGCGACAGTTTCCCCGATCTTTTGCCATCCCGGTTCATCCGTCAGCACAACACCCGGTTTTTGGGCAAAGGCTGTGTCCATATTCCACGCAAGAAGCGCCACTAACACTATTCCCATTAACTTTTTCATAATTCCTCCTTATTTGTTTTTAAACTGTATTAAAAAAAATACATGCCAGCCGAGAGTAGCGGCTGCGTGAAGTTGCAGTAAGCCCAACTCCACGGCGGGTTGTGATAAAGTGCGCCGCTTTCGGTACATTTACGGCGTAACACCAACACACCAACACATCAACACCTCAACACACCGACACCTCAACACACTTCAACCCATGAGACTGGAAATCCTGGATGACCACGAAGCGCTGTCGCTCGCTGCTGCCGGCGAAATCTTTTCCATGTTGCAGCGAAAGCCGGATGCCGTATTGTGTCTGGCGGCAGGAGAGACACCACGTCGTGCCTATGCGTTGCTAACCGAACGCATTAAAGAAACGGGTACTGACGTTTCGCGGTGTACTTTCGTTTCGCTCGACGAATGGGTCGGCATTCCTCCTGAGGAGGAGGGAAGCTGCACCCGCTTCCTGAATGACCACCTGTTTCAACCGCTTGACATTGCACCGCGCCAGACCTGCGTCTTCGACGCTATGTCAGACGACCTGGAAGGGGAGTGCCGCAAGATGAACGCCGCCATCGTCGCAAAAGGCGGCATTGATCTCATGCTCGTAGGAGTAGGGATGAATGGTCATGTTGGCTTCAACGAACCGGGGGTGTCCGACGATTTGTATGCACATGTGGCTACACTCGATGCCGTCACCCAAAGCGTAGGACAGAAGTATTTTACCAGCGCAATGTCCCTTCAGCGTGGGATCACCCTGGGGCTGAGACACCTGTTAGAAAGCAGGTCCGTTATCCTGATGGCCAGTGGGCGACAAAAGGCGGAAGTGATGCGGCTCGTCTTCGAAGATCCCATCACAACGCAAGTACCCGCAAGCCTCGTTCGCAGGCACGAGCAGCCGATCGTATTGCTGGACCGCGATGCAGCCTCGCTTTTGAAATCCGGTCAGCGACTTACCGGTCTGAAAGGCCAGGGAGGACTACTATGAAACCTTTTCTAAACGTATCCGACGTCTACAAACAAATATCCGACAACGTTCGCCTTGCCGAAGTTACTTTCTTGCAAGATCGGTTGGAAAAGATCGCGATCATCGGCGAGACCGGTGCAGGAAAGAGCACACTACTGAAGTTGGTTGCGGGACTCCTTCAACCCGATTCAGGTGAACTGTTGTTTGAAGGAAAGAAGATCATCGGGCCTGCCGACCAACTGGTGCCCGGACATCCCGGCATCGCCTACCTGGCGCAGGATTTTGAATTGCAGCGGCATCTTCGCGTTGAGCAGGTGCTTGGCTACGCGAACACGCTGTCCACACGTGAATCGAGGCGGCTCTATACCCTGTGCCACATCGACCACGTCCTGCAGCGCAAAACGGATGACCTTTCAGGAGGGGAAAAACAGCGGGTGGCTGTATGCCGTCTTCTCGTATCGAAGCCGCGACTGCTACTGCTCGATGAACCCTACTCCAATCTCGACATGGTACACAAGGCAATACTGAAGTCTGTGATCCACGACATCGGCGACAAACTCAGGATCAGTTGCATCATGGTGTCGCATGACCCGCACGATACGTTGTCGTGGGCCGACAAGATCATTGTGATGAAAGATGGCAAGATCGTACAGAAAGGAACGCCTGAACGCATCTACCGCGCACCTTATGACGTGTACGTCGGCGGATTACTTGGCGCGTACAGCCTGGTTGAGGGTTCGACACTGGCGCGATTTTCCAAAATTCCCGCAGTAAAAAGACATCTTCAAAAGACCGGTACAAAAACGATCTTCGCACGTCCGGAAGATTTCACATTGGTGAAAAAAAAGAGTCCTAACGCCATCCGCGGAAAAGTGGAGCGCATCCTCTTCTTTGGAAGCTACTATCACCTACACGTTCGCATCGACGAGTCGCTGCTTACCGTGATGAGTTTGAAGGGAGATGTTGGTGTACGGGATGTGGTTTATGTACAATTGGCAGTTCGCAGTTGGCAATTGGCAATTGGCAGTTGGCAGTTGGCAGTTGGCAAAGGGGGAGTGTAAGGTGAACGTACACGGATGCAATTACGAATCTCTAATCCCCAATTTCCCAATGCCCTTTGTCCGCCCGCAGCATTAGACAATTGGCAATTGGCAATTGGCAATTGGCAAAGGGGGAGTGTAAGGTGAACGTACACGGATGCAATTACGAATCTCTAATCCCCAATTTCCCAATGCCCAGTGCCCAATGCCAATTTCCAATGACCAATGACTAATTTCCAATAACCAATAACCAATGACCAATTAATGACCAATGACTAATGACCAACAACACGGGCAGTCACGAGGAGTTGGCCGATA
>CAYMWA010000015.1:34047-35903 GCA_964393795.1 uncultured Roseivirgaceae bacterium | reverse complement strand
GCGCTTCCACCGTTGATCATCTTTAAAGACAACCAGTGCCTCATCTCCTGCAAGGTCACTGACTATACCTTCATCACAGAGGACCACCTGCGCCAGGTGTTTTCCACCCTCGCGTCGCTAAACATCCGTATCAACGTCATGCAGAACTCGGCCATCTCGTTTTCGTTTTGTATCGACTTCCGCGAAAGCAAACTGAAGGCATTGCTCAAGGCACTGACTCCTAATTTTGAAGTGTACTACAACACCGGATTGACACTCATCACGGTAAAGAACTACGACGCTGAAACATTCGGATATTATCGTCAGTTACCGGGAATCCTGCTGGAACAATTCTCCCGTTCAACGCTGCAAGTGTTGGTTGGAGCGGCGTACTCGCGCACCGGTCCCTGAGCCTGCCGAAGGGCCGGTTGCCGGTTGCCAGTTGCCAGTTCCCCCATTTCAACGCCCACTTAAACCTTAAAACTTAAAACTTAAAACTTAAAACTTAAAACTTTCCTCCAGGTGTGCAATAAATCCATCCGTTGAGCGGTCGAGGATTTCAAATACTTCCTGAAACCCTTTGGCTCCGCCATGATAGGGATCGGGTACTTCCCCGCCGTTCGGATGTGGATCAAACGTGCGCATCAGCTTGACTTTGTCTTTCGCACTTTCCGGATTCGACGCCAGGTTCATGGTGTTTTGGTAGTTGCTTTTGTCCATTGCGAAGATGTAGTCAAATTCTTCCAAATCTTCGGCGACGAGTTGTCGTGCGCAATGCTCGATGGGCACGCCATTTTCAGTGGCATTCGCGATCGTTCTGGGGTCGGCACCATCACCGATATGGTAATTGGATGTTCCACACGAATCCACTTCGACCCAGCTGTCCATTCCGTTTTCGCTGATCTTCTTTTTCAGGATGGCCGCACCGAGAGGTGAGCGGCAGATGTTACCCAGGCAAACAAACAGTACACGCACTTTTTTCATAACCGGCAAAGATAGGGCGTATGAAGTCCTCAGTCAACAGCAATCGTGCGTCGCCGGGTGATATCCGCATGTTCCCTGTTTATTTTTAGATTTGTTGAAATGCAAAAGTCATGGAACACATCATTGTCGAAGCACAACATACATCGTTTGTCGCGCTGATAAGGCTGAATCGCCCGAAGGCATTAAACGCGCTAAACGCGAAGTTGATGGAGGAACTGCGCGAGGCGCTTCAAGCGCTTGATCGCGATGACAAGGTGAGGGCAATCATCATCACCGGCGACGATAAGGCATTTGCCGCCGGAGCGGACATCAAACAGATGGCCGACAAGTCGACGGTGGATATGCTGTTGGCGGACCAGTTCAGTACGTGGCATCAAATCAGCCAAACTAAAAAGCCGCTCATTGCGGCGGTGTCGGGTTATTGCCTTGGTGGCGGATGTGAACTTGCCATGAGCTGCGACATGATTATCGCATCGGAGACCGCGCGTTTCGGACAACCGGAAATCAAGATCGGCATCATGCCCGGTGCTGGTGGCACGCAGCGGCTGGCGCGCGCCGTCGGCAAGGCCAAAACGATGGAAATGGTGTTGACCGGCCGGTTCATTTCCGCTGACGAAGCGCTTAAGCTGCGACTGATCAATAAAGTGACACCCGTAGAAATGTACTTGCAAGAGGCAACGACACTGGCATCTGAAATCGCTGCGATGTCGCCTATCGCAACACAATTAGCCAAAAATGCCGTCAACCATGCTTTTCAGACGTCACTCGATGAAGGACTTCACCTCGAAAGAAAAAACTTCTACCTCTGCTTTTCATCGCAAGATCAGAAAGAGGGAATGAAGGCATGGGTGAAGTAGAGCTGTCGCTCACTTCACCCTGCGGACAGCTCCACA
>CAYMWA010000015.1:9943-33947 GCA_964393795.1 uncultured Roseivirgaceae bacterium | reverse complement strand
GACAGCTCCACAATAACCTCCCTGGAGTGAAGTGAGCGCCAGCTCTACTTCACTCACTCACTCACCGGACCGAGATCCCAATCCCTACCGTAAGGCACTTATACTTCTGAAGGGTGTAGTCAGCGTGCAGTGTAATCACAGCGAGTTTGAGACGCATGCCGGCCGTCGTTCTGAATCCGGAGGCGGAAAACTTCAGATCAAGCGGATCAACTTCATGCGATTGTATCTCTCCGTCGTCGTTGATGTCATAGGTGCCTTTCATGGCCAGGTTTGAATTGGCGATGTTGTAGCCGGCACCAGCGTAGAGCGTGAGGACTGAAATCTTTTTCGAGATCACACCCTGAATGGTCGTGGCGCTCATCTCAAACAAGCCCATCCGGTCAGGATTGGCTTCGGCGTCAAAGTAGTAGTCTAGCTTGAAGTGCGTGTAGCCTACGAAGCCCGACAGGTCGAACGGCAATAGTTTCATTCCGGGAATCCATTGCTTCACGTCGTGCATCACACCGATGCCGAAGACTTTCAGGCTTCCCTCATCTCCAAGGTCCACTGTAGGCGTAAAGCGTAACTTGAGGTCCGTTCCTTTCGGAAGGCCGATGCCGAGGTTCGCCATGGGGACGGGCGCCCAGTTCTTGCCCAATTTATCTTTTAGGTCAATACCGCCCGGGCCAGGGAAGGTCTGCGTTAAACCGGTTCCGTCCTCCGTATATTTGAACGTCGGCTCATCTTCCGGGCCGAATACGGTAGGCGCAAACGGAAAATGAGGTGACTGGTTTTCATCCAACTCGACCACCTCGAGGTTCAGCTTCGACACATCGAACAAGAGGTCACTGTTGGGAATCGTCATGGCATTTGCGGTCACTGTGATATCGATGCCGACAATTTTGTGTGCTTTCGCGGTGTTGTACCACCCTTGATTCATGCCCAGGCTTACACTTTTCATGAAAGGTTCAACATAGGCCGAAACCAGCTTTCGTCCATCATCAATACTTCCGCTGAGCAACTCATCCAACTGGTCCTGTGCAGCGACTGGCGCGATGCCTGCGAGCGCAAAAGCGACCAAAAACGCAATCCGGGTAATCAATTTCATACAGGTATTATTAGGTTATTTTCAAAATAACAGCTTTTAAAGTTGCAAAAAAATCGCGGGGTACACCAACGTTCGTATTTTTGGCCATCCATGAAAGCTTTATACCGAATTTCTGTCTTTTTCCTCGGCCTCGGCATCAGGTTCATGAGTCTTTTTGATACGAAAGCGCGTGAATTTGTGACCGGTCGACGGGAGATCTTTAAGAAAATCCGCAAGGCGTTGCAGGAAAACACCAGCCCGCTCATCTGGGTACATTGTGCATCGCTGGGCGAGTTCGAGCAGGGCAGGCCGGTGATAGAAGCGCTGCGGTCGACAGCGTCCGACTACAAGATCTTCCTGACTTTCTTTTCACCCAGCGGATATCGCGTTCGTAAGAATTACGCCGGTGCCGACTACGTTTTTTACCTGCCCCTGGACACCGCATCGAATGCACGCCGTTTTGTGCGCACCGTTAAGCCGAAGCTGGCGATATTCGTGAAGTACGAGTTCTGGTATTTCTACGCCCGCATGTTGCGGAAAAAGAAAATCCCGTTGCTGTCAGTCTCGTCGATCTTCCGACCGGGCCAACTGTTTTTCCGGAAAGCCGGTAACTTCAACAGGCGCATCCTGAAAAACTTCACCCACTTTTTTGTACAAAATCAGGAATCGATCGAACTGTTGGCATCGATCAACCTGTACAACGCAACGCTTTCGGGCGATACCCGTTTTGACCGCGTAAAGGAAATTGTAGATCGCAGCGAAGAAATTCCCATTGCCCGTCAATTCAAAGGCGATGAAAAAGTGATGGTTGCAGGAAGTGTGTGGGCCGAGGACCTGGAGTTGTTGATTCCGCTGGTCAACGAGAACCGGCTTAAATTCATCATTGCCCCACACGAAATACACGAAAACCAGATTCGTGAACTGCAGCGCGCAATCACCGTTAAATCCACCCTTTTTTCCAACGCAGAAGGCGAGGACCTTGAAGCGTGCAAAGTGCTCATTATCGACAATGTCGGTTTGCTATCCAAACTGTACAGGTACGGAGAATTCGCCTATGTAGGGGGCGCTTTCGGCAAAGGCCTCCACAACATCCTCGAGCCTGCCTGCTACGGGATTCCCGTTTTGTTTGGGAACAAAAATTACGAGAAATTCAGGGAGGCCGTCGATCTGGTCAACCGGGGCGGTGCTTTTCCCGTGGAAGACTACCCCGACCTGAAAAAGAAATACGAGATGTTGAACATTCCGGAAACATTCTTCCTCGCTTGCGAAGTGTGCAGGCAATACATCGAAGAAAACACCGGAGCGACGAAAACGATCGTGACATACTGCAACAGCATTCTGCATAAGGCAAGAACCTGACGGCCGTGCGAAAGGTGAATAGATTCAGGCGGTGAACACAACAACAAGATAATCATGGAAGGCATCGTACTGCGCTCTACCGGATCCTTTTATGACGTACTGGCCGAAGACGGAAGGCGACGAACTTGCAGGGTGCGGGGCAGAATCCGCCTCCAGGGAATCAAAGAATCAAACCCCGTTGCAGTGGGTGACCGCGTTTCGTTCGAGTTAGAAGACGACGAGACCGGTACCATCACGGAAATCCTTCCCCGCACAAACCACATGCTTCGCCAGTCTGTCAAGAAAAGCAGCCATGCGCATGTTCTTGCCGCCAACATCGATCAGGCTTGCCTGGTAGTAACCATCGCGTTTCCCAGAACCTCACTCGGCTTTATCGACCGTTTTCTCGTCTCTGCTGAAGCGTTTCGTATACCCCAGCTACTCATCTTCAACAAACGGGACTTGCTCAACGATGATGACCTGGAACTTCAGGACGCGATCATGGACCTGTACGCGCAAATCGGCGTTGGCGTTATCGCTATCTCCGCAAAAGACGACGACCTCACTGAAGTCATGCGCCTGCTAAAAGGCAAGGTCACACTCCTGGCCGGGCATTCCGGTGTCGGCAAGTCCACCCTGCTCAACGCCCTGGACCCACGCATCAACCAAAAAACCGCCGAAATCTCCAGCTTCAGCGAGAAGGGCACGCACACCACCACCTTTGCCGAAATGTTCGACCTCGGCGATAAGACGTTCGTCATCGATACACCGGGTATCAAAGAATGGGGACTCGTTGATATGAATGAACAGGAACTGTCGGACTACTTTCCTGAAATGCGCGAGCGGCGGAATGACTGCCGGTATGGTGCCCGTTGTCTGCACGTGAATGAACCCCAATGCGCCATCATTGAAGCCGTGGAAAACGGCGAAATAGCGCCCAGCCGTTATGAACAATACCTGGGTATGCTTGAGGGGAAAGATAATCGGAAATAAGCAACTTCCCGGAAGTTTCATACTTCCGGGAAGTTATACGCATTGTTCGCGAGGTACAGTCGCGCATACTTGAATACCAGTGCAAAATTCAGGAGACGGGCACAGACGCGCATCTCGTAACGTATCCGTCTTGCCAGCGCGGCTTGCTCCGCCGTATTTCTGTTCAAGGCCATGATCTTTTGACAAACGTGAAAAGTGGACCACAACTGCGGATTAAGAACGCTGAACTGTTTCTTTGACAATGCATTGCCGACGATGCGTTTCCTGACCAGCACCTCCGGTGAGTAGCAGTAGTAAAAGGTACGCGAAGAGCGAATCCAGAAATCAAAGTCTTCATAAAGGAGCGACTCATCATACCCGTTCAGCGATTCGATGACGGATCTTCTGAACATCATCGTGGGCGAGCAAATGAAATAGCGCTCGATGAGATTTCGGTAAACATCGCCCTGCGGCACGGCCTCGTGCGGAAACCGCTCGGAGTGGCGGAACAGCTCACGCCCCTCCTCGTCTGTCATCCATGCATCGCTGAAGTGGACTCCATAGCGCGGTCCCCGCTCCTCAAGTTCCGAAATCCCTGTCGCTATCCGTTCAGGTAGTAGGATGTCGTCTGCCGCAAGGTCGATCATGAAATCGCCTGTCGCATACGCAAGGCCATGATTGAAGGCCCGGCAATAGCCACCATTCCGCGGCAGCGGAAAAAATTGTACTTGTGGAAAATCGCGGATAGCCGCTTCTATTGTGGAAACACTGTTATCGCTGCTCCCGTCGTCGACAATGATCAACTCCGTGTTAGCATGTGTTTGCCGCAAGACAGAGGCAATCGCGTCCGCGACGAATCGCTCGTGGTTGTAGCATACGCATATGACCGAGGCTCGCTGCGTCATCGACTCAGTATCTTTCTGAATGTATACTTCACCGTTTCGACCGCGCCCAGTTCGCGTTTGAAGTTTAGCAGATTGAAGTCGGGTTTTCCACCGGCAACGGAAGTCCCTAGATCAAGTATCGCGATTTCCCGTTCACGACAGTAGTCGTATATACCCTCCATTAAAACAAGCGCGGGCGAAAACGGCCCCATTCCACGAAGATGATCGGAGATAAAGTGATACAGGATGCGGTCATTCACATGTACCGTTACGGAAGCCGCGACAAGTCTATCCTCCAGGTAAACACCGAATAGTGCATATGCGCGCGGGCATCGTTCAATGGCCAGGCGCACATCATCGCAGGTTACGGACAGCCGATATCCGCGGAGGCGCCGGCGAGACAGGATAAAATCGTATACCGGCTGAATAGCGTCGTCCGGTAACAGCACAAAGTGGAAGTCACTGCCTTTTGACTGATTTAGTTTTCGCTTCTTGCGTGGATGTAGGCCATCAGCGAAAGATTTTGCGGTAACCGGAATCACTGACCCGATGTCAGCTGCCAGCACCGAGTATCCCCGCATGGGAAGAAAGGAATTAACAAGTGCCGCCCGGCGTGGATCGTAGGCATCGGGCGCGTTCTTGATCATCACTTCGGATACGCCGGCCGCTGCAAGTTCCGACTCCACGAACCCGAGAAAGTCGTACAAGATTTCGGGGTTAAGTTCAGGTGAAATTTCAACCGAGCCAAAGGGAGCACGCAATGGTGTAGTTGCCAGGCCCGCCTCGACGTGAATATGTAATTGTGCATGCACGGTGGCGGTCTCCGGGTGAAGAACGTAAAAGGACAGCCATCCAACTGGTGATTGCAACATCCGGAACGCAGGGTCGTTGAAAACCGCAGCGGTGAAGGCATACCGGTAACCCGGAGGCAGTTCTCCGCGAAAAAATTGAAAGCCTCTATTCAATATGGAATTCCCAGCTTGCGATAAACGAAGTGAAGGAGCCATGCGGGTCCGATCAATAAAAACTGCACATCTTTAAAAAAAGACGGTTTCTTCCCTTCCACCTTATGACCATAGAACTGACCGATCCACGCGACCACAAACACGATGAGTGATACGAGCCACAGCGGTGCAATGTCCAGTTGTACGATGATGCGCGCGAGGTAAAGACACAAGACCGCAAACAAGAGCATGCCGATGCTCAGCGGAATTGAAAGTGAGACATAATAGATAAGCACGAGAATAAGAACGACGGCTGCCCAGTTGGCGTAGGGATTTCCTTCACCCAAAAAGCGTTGTACGCCGTCAGCGGGAATCGATGCAATCAGTCCAACAACGCTAAAGAAAATCAGTGGCACGCAAATCCAGTGGATTCGTTTGTTCGTCTCATCCTGGTGACTTTCACCGTATTCTGACAAAAGTTCATCTATCTTTCGCATACCTAAGGGTTGATCGTGTGGCGACCGGTATGGGCAACAAGACGGAGCAACCGGCCTTTTCGAAAGTTAACCACTTGCGATGAAAACTTCAAGGTGTCAATCGTGCACCTTCAGCCGCACTTTGCTCCAGTTCTTGATCTGCCAGAAAACTTTTCCGGTGGTCAGGTGATTACCTGATACATCGTGGATTTTTACTTCACAGGGCACCACCACTGCGTCAAGTGTTTTTAGCGGCTCGTATACCTTTTCGGTCATCCATTCTTCGGAAATCGAGAATTCGGCGGTAGCATCCATTTTGCCCTGATAATGATAATCGATTTCCAGTCGCTGCATGATGAGCCTGAACTTCTTCCCGTCGAGCTTCGACACCAGCAAAAATCCGGTCGTAAATTCGGAGATAGTGGCCAGTGCACAGGCGTGCAATCCGCGGATATGGTTGAAGTTTCTCTGCTTGTAAGGCAAAAGCGTCTTTAAGGAATAGTCGCCAATCGCCGTGACGCGAAGGCCATGGGGTTTGTTGAACGGCACCATCCGGTTGAGCAACCAGTTCAGGAGCTTTAAATAAAGCGGCGAATGTTTTGCTTTTTCAATTATCTTGGCCTGGTCGATCATCAATCGTTCAATTGAATGATCAAGATAAGCAAAAAACTTCCGTCCAATGAAAAAGAAAATAGCAGTGCTCGGTGCCGGCCTCGTCGGAAAAGCCATCGCCATCGATTTGTCGAAAGACTTTGACGTAACTTCATTCGATATGAGTGAGCGCGCACTTGAAAATGTGACACAGTACGGCATTCAAGCGCACCGCGGTGACCTTAACGACACAGCCGCGTTGGAGACCTTTGTTCAGCCATTCGATCTCGTGGTCGGCGCGGTGCCTGGCTTTATGGGGTTTCAGACTGTGCAAACGGTCATCCAGGCAAAGAGAAACATGGTGGATATTTCCTTTTTCCCGGAGGATCCCTTTGAACTCGACCGTCTTGCCAAGACAAATGGTGTGACCGTTGTAACCGATTGCGGGGTGGCGCCGGGCATGGGCAACATTATACTGGGGTATCATCATCAGCGAATGAACGTAGACACTTATGAATGCCTTGTCGGCGGACTACCTGTTGTGCGCGAATGGCCGTTTGAATACAAAGCCGTGTTCTCCCCTATCGATGTGATTGAAGAATACACGCGACCGGCACGGTATGTTCAAAACGGTGCACTTGTTGTCAGGGAAGCGTTGTCTGACCAGGAGATGGTTCATTTTGATGGCCTTGGCACACTTGAATCCTGGAATTCCGACGGGCTTCGCACGCTCATTCGCACCATGCCCGATGTTCCGAACATGATCGAGAAGACCTTGCGCTATCCCGGGTGTGTGGCCTACCTGAAGATGTTGCGCGAAGCAGGATTTTTTTCCTATGATACCGTTGACGTCAACGGCGTGCCGGTGCGTCCCATCGACGTTACAGCGAAACTGTTGTTTCCCAAATGGCAACTGAAGCCCGGCGAAGAAGAATTCACAGTGATGCGCATCCGCATTTCAGGCAGAGAGCATGATGCGCCGGCGCATTACGAATACAACCTCCTCGATTATACCGACAAGACGACGCATACGCTGTCGATGGCACGAACGACGGGGTATACCTGCACGGCAGTCGCCAATTTGGTGCTTAACGGAATGTTTCAACGAAAAGGTATTTGCCCGCCGGAATATGTCGGCGAAGAAGAAAACAATTTCCGGTTTATAATGGATTACCTGAAAGCCCGCGGTGTAATCTATCGCGACAATCTGCTCCGCCGGAAGCCGTAACTGAAATAGATCGCCAGCCCCACCGCAAGCCAGATCAGGAAGTAAATCCACGACAGTGCCGGAATTTCAATCAAGAGATAGGAACAAAACAACACGCCCATGATGGGTATGAGGGAAAAGTTGTAGACGAGCGTCAGGATACTCAGCGCCGCTCCCAGGAAGATGAACGTCAGGAAGAGCACGCCGTGCAGACCTTCACTGCGCAAGTGTAAGAGCGTGTGAAAGACGTCTTCGCGCATCAGGTAGACATAAGTGAAAAAAACGAGCGGGACGATAAATTTTCCATTGATGTAGGGAAGCCGGAACCGTCGTTCCCGATTCACTCCGCGCTCGGGTCTGATACGCGGCAACATCAGCACACCTGCCGAGACGATCACAAAAGCGAAGAGCGTCCCGATACTGGTCAGATCGGTCACCAGGTCACTCGGCATGAACAGTGAAGGGATGGCCACGATCACCCAGGTGACAATAGTCGAAAACCAGGGTGTCTGATATCGGCGATGAATTTTTCCAAAAGCTGATGGCAACAGGCCGTCACGACTCATGCTCATCCAGATGCGGGGTTGCCCCAGCTGAAATATTAGAAGCACACTGGTGGTTGCCACCACCGCACTGATCGAGACAATGTAGCCGATCCAGTTCTGCCCCACCCGTTCGAAGACATACGCCAACGGGTCGGTCACTTTTAGTTCAGTGAACGGTACCATGCCCGTGAGCACAAAGGCAATGAGAATATAGAGGACCGTGCAAATCACGAGCGAATACACCATGCCGCGTGGAAGGTCGCGCTGGGGATTTTTGCATTCTTCGGCAGTTGTCGAGATCGCGTCAAACCCGATATAGGCATAGAACACGGCCGATACGCCGAGGAGGACGCCTTCAAAGCCGTTGGGCATAAACGGCGTCCAGTTGGCGGGCTCGACAAAGAAGAAGCCGACGATAATGACGAAAATGACGACCAGCACTTTAAACACGACCAGAAAATTGGTCATCCGTTTGCTTTCGCGGATGCCGATATAGGTCAAAATACTGATCAGCCCGACGATGATGAACGCGGGCAGGTTAACAAAAACAGGATGGCCGAAGAGCGTGGGCACGGAACTCAGCGGCGTTTCCGCATATTTTTGTAGGGCGGGTGAAACCGCGCCGGCCCCGACGAGTTCGAGTGCATGATAGCCCTCCATCGCGGTAACGGGATCGGTCGTCAGCCAAAGCGGCAAATGCAAGCCAAATCCCTGCAGGAGGTTGTGAAAGTAGCCACTCCACGATATGGCGACGACGATATTGCCAATGGCATATTCGAGAATCAGCGCCCAGCCGATGATCCAGGCGATCAGCTCACCAAAGGAGACGTAGGCGTACGTATAGGCGCTTCCGGCAATGGGCACCCGGCTGGCAAACTCAGCATAGCAGAGCGCCGAAAAGCCGCAGGTGACAGCCGTGATGATGAACAAAAGCGAAATTCCCGGGCCTCCATTGTAGGCCGCCGCGCCGATCGTCGAGAAAATTCCGGCGCCGACCACAGCGGCAATACCCATCGAAACCAGGTCACGAACACCCAACTCCCGCTTAAGTCCTCCCTCGCGACCCTGATCTTCGCGCTGTACTTCTTCAACAATGGTGGTGATGGACTTTTTTCGGAAAAGCGGGTTCGCCATTAGTTGCTGGTTTAGGCTTGGCAAAATAGTAAAAACTGTTCTGTAGTTGCCAATTTTGGACTAACTTAAGGGCCGTTTATCCACCCTGAAGGTATTTTTTGGATACAAATTGAATGCATGAATGAGTGTTGAATTGAATGGACATAGGGATGACGTCTCTGGAATAGAAGAATTGAAAATCAGCATCACCCCGGAAGAAATTAACAGTTTGCCGTTGAAGAGCTTCAACGGAAAGACATCCGTCATCAGCAAATCCGACCAACTGGTCAGAATCACCCGCGAACTTTCTACGCACGAGGTCATCGGCTTCGACACCGAAACGCGACCGAGTTTCAGGAAGGGACAAGTTTATCAGGTATCGCTTTTGCAATTGGCTATCCCTAATAAGGTTTATCTCATCCGGCTCAATCACACAGGCGTTACTGACGAACTGGCTGCGTTGTTTGCAGACCCCAAGGTGATCAAGGCCGGCGTTGGCATTCGCGATGACTTAAAAGCTTTGCAAAAGTTGCGCAGCTTCGAGCCCGTGTCTTGTCGCGACCTGTCCATCATGGCTAAAGAGGCAGGGCTCCAGGTTGAAAGCCTCAAGAAGCTTGCTGCATTGCTGCTCGGATTCAGAATTTCGAAAAGTGCCCAAACTTCCAATTGGGAGGTTCCGATGTTCACGCAAAAACAAATCGAGTACGCTGCTACTGATGCATGGGTGTGTCTTGAGTTATTCCACAAACTGAAGTCGCGGGTACGGGCCAAATCGTCTACCGCCTGCCAGCCTTAATGTCGGACGACATGTGCTGAGGCCCGGGCTGCCAGACCATCAATCCGTGTTCACCGCCGCCAATCGGCCATCCGCCTACTAATCCCTTTCGCCAGCCTATTCACCATGGCTGCACCGCATGGGCGAGCCGTATATTTGGCATATCAATCAACACGAAAATGGAAAATCAGCTCACGCCCGACAATCAAAAAAGACATCCCACTCCGAACAACCAGTCGAGACGGGTCTTCGGTGGACTCTTCATCGTCCTTATCGGCGTCTTCCTGCTGGCCAGGCAAGCCGGCGCCAATCTGCCCGGATGGTTGTTCTCCTTTGAAATGGTGCTCATTGCACTGGGCATATATCTCGGCATACGCCATAAGTTCAACGGTTTTGGCTGGATGATCCCGATACTGATCGGTGGATTCCTCCTCATGGATGACTTTTATCCCGACTACGATGTCAATCGCTTCATGTGGCCTGTGATGGTCATTGGATTTGGGCTGTTTCTCATGCTACGCAGCAAGCGATTCAGGTGTGGCGAAAAGCCACGCCGCGAGCATACAGAGAATACTTCTGACGACTTCCTGGATTCGGTGGTGGTCTTCGGCGGGGTGAAGAAAAGAGTCATCTCGAAAAACTTCCTTGGAGGCGATGTAGTGACGGTATTTGGCGGCACGGAGATCAACCTGACGCAAGCCGACCTCAACGGTGTCGCTACACTCGACCTTACACAAGTATTTGGCGGCACCAAGTTGATCCTCCCGGCGAACTGGAAAATCCAATCGAGCGATATGGTGGCCATCTTCGGAGGCATCGATGATAAACGCCCGCCTACTAGCCAGGCAGATACGGAACCCGTTGAGAAGACACTGATCCTGAAAGGCACATGCCTTATGGGCGGGATTGATATCAGGAGCTATTGAATCGATATCAGGAGGTATTAAAAGACAATTTCAAAAAAAACACTAGCGCAATCGTTATGAACTGGTACATAGCAAAGGTCGTATTCAGAATCTCAGCGGAGAACACGATGCATACACCGCAGTTCGATGAACAACTGAGATTGGTCGCCGCCGAAACGGAAGAGGCGGCATTCCTCAAAGGGCGCATTATCGGCCTGTCGGAAGAGGACGCATTTCTCAATGACCGCAACAACGTTGTGAAATGGGAGTTTATTAACGTGTCGGAGATCATTCCGCTTCAGAAACTGGAGGATGGCATTGAACTCTATTCGCAAATCCATGAAACGGATGAAGCGAGTTCGTATATTCACTGTATTCACCAAAAGGCGATCTCGCTGCGCAAACATTCGCTGTAATTCCGTCGACTTCTCCATCATTGACACGACCGTTTTCATATCGACAGCTCACGTTCTTCTTTCTCGGAAGCTGCGGCTTCCTGATGGTGCTGCAAGCGCTGGCACTTGAATTGACATTTGGTTATGGATGGACGGTCAGCTTTATCGATGCGGGCATCACAAGTGCGGTGATTGCTATCGCTGGATATGAGATGAACCTCGTGATGCGGTACTATCAACCGCGACACATACTGCTTTTCGCAATGAGCATCGGCCTTGCCCTGCTCTGTCTGTTTGCCATTCAACACCTCATCGGATGGGCATACGACGCAACAGTTGCCTACAGCGTGTTCCTTGAAAAGTCTATCTTTATACGCGGACTATTCATCTGGCTGATGATCGCGCTGATCACCTTGCTGACATGGCTTTGGCTGTCCGTCAGGGAACATCAGGAAGTTGAGGCGCGCAACACGGCGATGGTGCAGATGGCACGTGAGGCCGAACTCTCGCGACTGCGGCAACAGCTTCAACCGCACTTCCTGTTCAACAGCCTTAACTCCATCAGTGCGCTCGCCGGATCGCGACCGGAGGAGGCGAGAAAAATGATTCACCAGCTTTCAGACTTCTTTCGCGGCACGCTGAAAAAAGACCAGCAGATTATTCCTTTCTCGGAAGAGCTCGAACACCTCACCCTCTATCTCGAAATTGAAAAAGTGCGCTTTGGCCACAGACTCAAGACAAATATCCGTACCGATAACGCAGCCCTGCCACTGAAACTGCCCGCCCTTCTCCTTCAACCCGTGGTGGAAAACGCCATCAAGTTCGGTCTGTACGATACCACCGGAGAAACGGTCATCACCATCATTGTGAGTAAAGACGACAACTTTCTGAAAATTCAGGTCGAGAACCCTTTTGATCCCGCATCGGCGCCACCACGACGGGGCACCGGTTTTGGTCTCGACAGCATCCGGCGAAGATTGTACCTGCTCTACGCACGCAACGATCTTCTTACTACATCGCAAAAAGAGAATATTTTTACCACCACCATTAGAATTCCGCAAAGTGTATGATGAAAGCTGTGATCATTGACGATGAACCGCTGGCGCGCAGCATCGTGCTGGAATATCTTGCGACTTATCCGTCGATTCAAGTTGTTCAGGAATGCGGTGACGGATTTGAAGGCGTGAAGGCCATTGCACTCCATCAACCTGACCTGATCTTCCTCGATGTACAGATGCCCAAAATCACGGGATTTGAAATGCTGGAACTCATCGAAACACCTCCCGCTGTAATCTTCACGACCGCGTTTGACGAATATGCCATCAAGGCGTTCGAAGCGCACGCCATTGATTACCTCCTCAAGCCCTTCAGCAAAGAGCGCTTCGACAAAGCGATGGAGAAGTGGTTGCAACAGCGGAACACCGCACCCGTGCCAACTGCCGACCTTCTCCGCGAGGTGCCCCAACCTGAAGAGGCGAACCGCATCGTCGTGAAGGAGTCGGGAAACATCCGAATCATCCCTGTCAGGGAAGTGCAGTACATCGAAGCGTACGACGATTATGTAAAAATCTTCACGGCCAGGGAAATGTTTCTTAAAAAGAAGACGATGAGCTACTATGAAAAAGCCCTCGACCCTGTTCATTTTGTGCGCGTCCATCGGTCGTACATCGTCCACCTTTCGGAGATCACACGCATCGAGCCGTTGGAAAAGGACACCCATATCGCCAAATTGAAAAGCGGCGTGAGCATTCCCCTCAGCAAAAGTGGTTATGGTAAGTTGAAGTCCGTGCTGGGACTTTGATAATCGCGTATCGTTCCCAATGTCTTCAGGAGCGCAACCTTCTTGAGAAGTGCGTCTGACTGTCTCTGCTTCGACCGTAGCGTCATCACACAATCCGCTCCAAAGGATTGCTCTTCAATCGCAAGGTCGAAGTCGCTGATCAATCGCATGACATCGGCGGTACCCGCATAGTCGTAGGAGATGCGGATCGTCATCTCCAGGTCCTTCTCGACGATAGCGGCATGGTCCAACGCATCGGCAGCTGCCAGTTTATAGGCACTTGCCAACCCACCGACGCCAAGCTTGACGCCGCCAAAGTATCGGACGACGACGACCAGGACGTTTGTCAGGTTTCGTGACCGGATCTGACCGAGAATCGGATCGCCGGCCGAGTGATTGGGTTCGCCGGCATCGTGTGTGCGAAACAACGCCTTATCCGGTCCGAGCACCCAGGCGAAGCAGTGGTGCCGCGCATCGAAATGCTTCTTCTCCAGGTCGGCCAGGTGTCGTTTTACGTCGTCTTCCGAAGCGACGGGAAAGGCAAACGAGAGGAAACGGCTGCCTTTCTCCTTGTACAACCCCTGCGCGGGACCTGCGATGGTCAGGAAAGAAAATTCAGCCATACGCAACATTTAAGGCGGTTTTCGCGTCACAAAGAAAACAATAGCCATTTGCGGATGCAACCCTTGCATGCGCCGGTTGTCTGTTAATAAATCAATTGCACTTGTTTATGCGAAAACTCAACCTGTTCATTCTCGTTGTGCTGCTGATCAGCGGCACCACCTTACAAGCCCAGAACCGCGAAGTGCGCACCGTTGCACGCTTTACGGAAATAGCTTTTGCCCACGCTGGAAAGCTGTACCTCACACAAGGGAGTCCACAACGCGTAGAACTGCAGGGCGACCCGGATGTCCTGAAGGAAATCGAGACGGAAGTGAACGGTGATCGCCTTCGCATCGGGCGCGAAGACAAGTGGCTCCGATGGAATTCCGGCAACGATAAAATTACCGTCTACATCACCGTTCCGGACATTGAAGCCGTACGGGTCAGCGGCTCAGGCAATGTGATCGGACAATCGAAGATCAGGACGGATGACCTGGATCTGAACGTCAGTGGAAGCGGCTCACTTTCACTTGAGGTGGAGGCGCGGGGCGATGTGGAAGCGGACGTGTCAGGTTCAGGCAAGATTGATCTGAAAGGCCATTTCGAAAGCATTGAAAGCGATGTAAGTGGATCGGGGCAGGTTCTCGTTAACGGCACGATTGAGGAGGATGCTGAATTTCAGGTTTCCGGCTCAGGAAAAATAGAAGCGAAAGGGAGCGCCGACCTCGTGAAAGCTCGCATCAGCGGATCAGGGAAAGTGCTCGCAGAAGGCCTTGAGACCAAACGCTGCGAGGTGCGCATTTCCGGATCGGGCGACGTTGAGATCAACGTTCAGCAGGAGCTTGATGCGAACATCAGCGGAAGCGGCTCGGTATCCTACCGAGGAAACCCGAAAAAAGTCAACAGCCACTCGTCAGGCAGCGGAAAAGTGCGGAAGATGTAACGTTACTCCCGTGACGTTGCTTTCTCCTGTGCGCCAAGCAGAAACGCCTTGATAAAATCGTCAATGTCGCCGTCAAGTACATTGCCGGCGTCTGTTCGCTCGACACCGGTACGCGCATCCTTCACCAGTTTGTACGGGTGCAGAACATAGTTGCGGATTTGCGAACCGAAATCAATTTTCATTTTGCCCGCTTCTATTTTATCACGTGCGGCATTGCGCTTCTCTAGTTCAAGTTGATACAGTCGCGACTTGAGCATCTGCATCGCCTTCTCACGGTTGGCATGTTGGGAGCGTTCCACCTGGCAGACAATGACAATGCCGGTGGGTTTGTGCGTTAACTGCACCTTGGTCTCGACTTTGTTTACATTCTGACCGCCGGCTCCGCCCGACCGCGATGTTTGAATCTCGACATCGGCAGGATTAACCTCAATGTTAATTGTTTCGTCGATTACCGGATAAACAAATACTGATGCAAAAGAAGTATGACGGCGCCCGTTGCTGTCGAAGGGTGATATCCTGACCAATCTGTGGACGCCGATCTCTGATTTCAACTTGCCATACGCGAAAGGACCGTCAATTTCAAGGGTGGCCGACTTGATACCAGCCACTTCACCTGCCTGGTAGTCGACTTGCTTGACCTGATAGCCGCTGTTTTCTCCCCACATGATGTACATGCGGTTGAGGATGTCGGCCCAATCCTGGCTCTCTGTTCCTCCGGCACCGGGGTTGATCTCGACCAGCGCGCTAAGCTGGTCTTCTTCACCACTCAACATTTTCTTGAACTCGAGCTCTTCCACAGCCTTGGCAACGCGCACAAATTCACGCTCGACCTCCTCCTCCGTGGTTTCGCCGGCCTCCTGAAATTCATCAAGCACTTCGAGGTCCTCCACAAGCTTGTTGACGTTTTCAAACGCTTCCGTCCAGATTTTTTTGGAGCGGATGCTCTTCAGCATCACTTCTGCTTCCTTGGGATTGGTCCAGAATTCCGCTTGCTGGGTGATGAGTTCCTCGTCTTTTATTTCCGCCGCTTTGCGATCGTAGTCAAAGATACCTCCTCAAGGCGCTCACACGGGCCTTCAAGTCTTTCAACTTGTCTGATGTCATAAATGTAGTTAAAGTTGCTTTGTTAAGTTCGTGCAAATATAAGAAAAGTCCACGGTCCACGGTCGACGGTCCACGGTTCATGGTCCGGTCCACGGGTGCTGATCAATCGCCCAGAATGTACGCTCGCGTATCGGGGCGGTAGAAGATGGAATTTTTGTCGGCCATCATCAGCCGGGTCCGATGGCCGATCTTCTGTGATTTTTTTCGAATAAGCATCAGCGGCAGACCGGCAGCGACTGACGCAAGGCTTGCAGTGGAAACGCCCCTGTCAAGGTTGGGCGAATCCTTTCGCACCAGGACCACATTGAATTGATCAATCAGAAAAAATCCACTTCCGAAGATGACCAACGCGGCGCCAACCGTATTGTAGAACTTGTGCTGTTTGAAGTAGATTCTGTCGATTGTGTGAAAGGCAACAGTATCGCGATGCGTCACAACTGCAGTATCGGAAAGGTTGTTGATGTAGGTTGTCCTGATAGTCTTGCTGTCCTTCAATTTGTAGACGAACTCATCACCGGGATACAAACGATGCAACACATTTTCCCGTTTGAGCAGGATCAATTGCTTCTGACCACGGGCAGTGCCCGCAATACATGCTAACATCAGAATCAGTACGGGCTTTACCATTGCAAAGACAGCATTCGTGGTAGAACGAATGAAAGGTAAAAAAATTGGCGAACAATAAAATTGCCCGCCAACAAACATTAACTATAAACTACAAGACTACATTTTCACAATCCACCCGTAGGGATCTGGTCTCGTTCCACGCTTAATGCCATCAAGTTCGGCCGCCAGCCTCCGGGAAAGTTCGCGTGTACCTACTTCCGGCAATACATACTCCAGTCCTCCATACCCGATGGAATGAATCGGTGCAACGGTGGCTGCCGTTCCCACGCCAAAGACGTCCTGGACCCTTTCCTTTTTCAACGCGTCAATAATTTCTCCTACGGCTACTTTTCGCTCCTCAACCTGAATACCCCAGTCGCCGGCAAGTCGCAACACGCTGTCGCGTGTGATACCGGCAAGAATGGAATCGCTCAACGCAGGCGTGATCAGGATATCGTCGATCAGGAACATCAGGTTCATCGTTCCCGACTCTTCAATGTACTCGTGGGTTTTTCCGTCTGTCCAGATGAGTTGATGGTACCCTTGTTCCTGCGCCAGTTTCGCCGGATACAGCGCCCCTGCATAATTCCCACCGGCTTTGGCATAGCCGGTACCACCCTGAGGTGCCCGGGTGTAATGTGTTTCGATCTTCACCCTGACCGGTTCATTGTAATAGAAGCCCACCGGACTCAATATCACGGCATAGGTGAAACTCAAAGACGGCCTTATGCCAATATATTCATCTGCTGAAAAGAGAAATGGTCTGATATAGAGCGATGCACCTTCGGTGCGTGGAATCCATTCACGATCTACAGAAATGAGTTCGGATAGCCCTTCCATAAAAACATCTTCCGGTATGGCGGGCATGCACAGGCGCTCGGCGGAAACGTTCATCCGCCTCAGGTTGTCTTGCGGACGGAAGACCAACGCCTCACCCCCTGGCCCGCGATGGGCCTTCAACCCTTCAAAAATCGACTGTCCGTAGTGCAGCGCCGGCGTGGCCGGACTTACCTCTATCTTTCCGAAAGGAATAATCCGATAGTTGCTCCATCGTCCCTCGACGTAGTCAGCCATAAACATATGGTCTGTATAGGTTTGCCCGAAAGGAAGATGGTCGAAATTCGTTTCTGCAAGCCTGGAATGCTTAATCCTCTGAAAATCAATCTTTAACGAATCCACCATAGTTACCGCTGTCAATACGGGCAATTTAGAACTTTTTGAAGGATTTACCTAACGATTGGTAGGTGTCTTGACGGTTGGAAAGGTTGGAAAGGTTTGTAAGGTGGAAAAGGTGGGAAGGAGTCACCTTTCAGTCCTTTCAATCCTTTCAATCCTTTCAGACCTTCTTAGGAAGCCATGGTGATTCTTCAACGTGGAGATCGTGTGAAATAATGCGGGAGAGCATAAACAGGTAATCGGACAAGCGGTTGAGGAAGGTAATGACGTGTGGGTTCACGGGTTCGGTTTCGTGGAGACGGATGACCAGGCGTTCAGCGCGACGGCACACGGTGCGGGCGAGGTGGCAGAAGGAAACAGCGGTATGGCCGCCGGGCAGAATGAAGGATCGGAGCGGCGGCAGGGAGGCCTGCATGGCGTCTATCTCCTTCTCAAGAAACGCGGTGTCGTCATCGTTCAGGTGTGGTATTTTCACCTTGATGTTACCCGGCTCGGTAGCCAGTTGCGAACCGATCACAAAGAGGCGATCCTGGATCAAAAGCAGCACCTGCTTTCTACCGGCGTTGGCCTCCTGGTCGCGCACAACGCCCATCCAGGCGTTCAGTTCATCTACAGTGCCATAGGCATCAATGCGCAGGTCGGCCTTTGAAACCCGTTTACCGCCAAACAGGGAAGTTGTACCAGCATCGCCGGTCTTGGTGTAAATTTTCATACACCAAAGTTAAAGAATTAATGGGAAGCAGGGGTGGCGAGCTCGCTGACGCGTGTGACGTTGTCGTTCTTGCGGTCCCATTCGATGAGGCCGTCACGCAAGCGGATGATGCGGTGTGCATAGTGCGCGATATCATCTTCGTGCGTGACCATGATAATGGTGTTGCCTTTATCATGAAGTTCCTGGAACAGGTTCATGATGTCATACGAAGTCTTGGTGTCCAGGTTACCCGTCGGCTCATCGGCGAGGATGATCGAAGGATTGTTCACCAGCGCACGCGCGATGGCCACGCGCTGACGCTGACCACCGGAGAGCTCATTCGGCCGGTGATGGGCGCGTTCGGCCAGGCCAACGCTGTCGAGTGCCATCAAGGCCATTTCGTTTCTTTCGGTCTTGCTATAGCCCGCATAGATCAGCGGTAGTGCGACGTTTTCAAGGGCAGAAGCACGCGGAAGCAGGTTAAAAGTCTGGAACACGAAACCGATTTCCTTGTTGCGCGTATCCGCCAGTTCATTTTCAGTCATTTCGCTGACGAGCTTGTTGTTCAGCATATAGATGCCGGATGTGGGTGTATCAAGGCAGCCAACAATGTTCATCAGGGTGGATTTCCCGGAGCCGGAAGGCCCCATAAAAGCGACATATTCTCCGCGGTCAATTGAAATAGAGATCGACTGGAGGGCATTGACAGTTTGATTGCCCATTCTGTACACCTTCGATATCTCCTTCGTTTCTATGATTTTCATCGACTCTATTAGTTAGCGGTTCGGTTGATTCATTACAAAGATGCCCCAAAAACTTAAATAGTTGTGCGGTTCTTATGCAGGAAACCGGTTTTTCGGGACAAAAGGCAAAAATTGTCGCGACAGCGCTCCAAGCAAGTTAGGTAACGGCGGTGCTGAGGCGCTGTGCTGTTTGAACGGGGTTTCACCCTTTAGCGTTCACGATTTGAGGAAGGAAATCGATCTTTTGATCACCTCCTCGTCCCTGAGGATGCGCGTATGGCCCAGTCCCCGCGTCGTCAGAAGTTGTGCGCCCGGGTACCTTTCTTTAAGCACCTGTCCGTGTTTGGGTGGCACTTGTTCGTCATCCTCGTCATAAACAAGCAAAATCGGCATGTCGGGCCGGATTCTGGTAACGAAATGAAGGCTTGTATACTCGTCAAAAGGTTTGCCGGTTGTTCGCAGCACGTAATCTTTAAAAAAGCGGGCCGTGTCAGGCGACGCATTTATGGTCTTCAGGTAGGTAGCGATGATTTCATCGCCGATGGTGGGCGATGCGATGCTGACGAGTTTCGGCACAGGCAGGCCATTGGCAGCGGCCGACAGCACTGCTCCCCCGCCAAACGAGTGCGCGACAATTCCCACCGGTGTCCCTGTCCGATCATATAACGCCACCAGTGCCTTTTCAAATTCGGGAATATTGGTCGATCGCCCTTCCGACTTTCCGTGGGCAGGGCCGTCGAAGCCTACAACCCCGAACCCGGCAGCCACCAGCGCCGGAATAAATTTCCGAAACTGCGTGGCACGCCCCGCCCAGCCGTGGACGAGCAAAACAACCGGCCCGGAACCCCAGGCGTAGCATTGGATTTTCTTCCCGTTGACGACAATTGTGAATTTTTCCGCATCGTTTTCAACCGGCTTCTCCTTTTCAGGCACACCATAGTTGATCGGTGTAAAAAACACGGTGATGAAAAAACGATGCGCGAGGGAGGGAAATACCTTCTCGACCACCGGATATACCCGTTGTATCACCTTCAGCAAGAACGGTTGCCTGTTTTTTTTCAAGATGCGGTTTTGTCGATCGTAAATTCAAAACTGCGGAATGAAAAGCCCTCGGCGGGATCGTAGACGCGTTCGTGAAAAGACACATGGTTGTCGTAGTCGACAAGGATGACGGTTGACGCGCGCGTTCCATATTCAGGCGTTCTAATAAACGCAGCCGAAACCGCGCGTTCGAGATCGCGTTCCAGGCCGGTATCAGGCAACTCACTGTCGGCGCTCACCGATTCGTCCGAGAGCACCTGCAACAAGTCCTCCACTTTAACCGCCGGGCGTTTTAGCAGACTTTGAATTTCTTTCTTTCCTTTTTCCACTTTTGGCCATGGCGTTTCGAGCAGGTGATTGCTTAGTCCGAACATACCCGAGTTGAGCAACACAACACCTTTGCCATAATTGGAGTAGTAGTACAGTGAATCCACCGTTCCCGCGATCAGACTGAAGCCGTTGTACTCTTGCGCACGCCGTTGAAGCGATTCAAGATAGGCTTCGCCTGAAGATTTCGACAGCAAAAAATCGGTGACCAGCTTACCACGCGATGGTGCATGGCTCTTGATGTTGAGCATATCGCGGTAGTTTGTCACCATACAAATACGACCGCCCTTGGTCATGCCGAGCCACGTCCCCATGGCCTCGAGGTCCCGACCTCCGAGGATTTGTGGATGATCCTGCCAAAAGTCGGCCGGCGCTGTTTTGCGTCGGTAAAATTCATCGCGGTTGGCCGCGACCACCAGTTTATATTGACTGTGATTTTTCGAAGCGATAAATATCAGACACATTTTGAAGCGGTCAATATCAGACAGATGCCTTTGTGATCTGTAGCAAAGAAACGAAACAAATTACAACGGATCCTCGAAAAGCTCCATTTGTTCAGGCAGCAGCGTAAACGAGCGGCGATGATAAGGCGTCACGCCCAGCTGCCGTATACCTTCGCGGTGTTCAGGAGTAGGATAGCCGACATTCGTCTCCCATCCATATCCGCAAAATTCTTTGGCGAGGGCGGCCATAAAGTCGTCGCGATAAGTTTTCGCCAACACCGATGCCGCGGCAATCGAGAGGTATTTCGCGTCTCCCTTGACGATGCATTCAAATTGATAATCCTTGTAAGGCTTAAAGCGGTTGCCGTCAATCAACAAGAGCTCCGGCTCCACTGTGAGTTGGTCAATTGCGAGGTGCATGGCCTTAAAAGATGCATTCAAAATATTGATACGGTCAATTTCCTGATGATCCACCTGCGCAACCGCCCAGGCCAGTGCGTCTTTTTGAATCTGATAACGCAATTCTTCGCGCTCTTCCCGACACAACTGCTTCGAATCGTTGAGGCGCTTGTGTCTGTACTTTTTCGGAAAGATGACAGCCGCAGCGACAACGGGTCCGGCAAGACAACCTCTCCCCGCTTCGTCGCAGCCCGCTTCCGTAAGATGCTTCGTAAATGATGACCGTAGCATAAATCCGATTCAGCGCTAAAAATAAATTGATATCCCCAGCCGGCAAAAAACATTTTGATAGTTTTGGGCTCAATCGCCGGAAGTCGCGGCCGGGAAATGCACATCGTATTCACCATCAAAGCCTTGGTGCGCGCCGACTGAATTGACAAGTGTTTTTATTCCTGATCTATGAGCGCAGAAGAAGAACAAATCAAGAATCCATGGACGACCCTTTCCGAAGAGGTCAAATATGACAATCCATGGATCACCGTAACGGAGCATCAGGTTATCAATCCGTCAGGGGGCAGAGGCATTTACGGTAAAGTACACTTTAAAAACAGAGCCATCGGCATCGTACCGCTGGACAAGGAATTGAACACCTGGCTGGTGGGCCAGTACCGCTACACGCTCAACGCCTGGCATTGGGAAATCCCCGAAGGCGGCGGAAGAATGGAAGAGTCCGCGGTCGTTAACGCCCAGCGCGAATTGCGCGAAGAAACGGGACTGACGGCTGACTCATGGTCGGAAATCGCGCATGTTCATACTTCGAATTCCGTCACCGATGAAGAGGGGTTTATCTTCCTGGCGGAAGATCTGCACGAAGGAGAAAGCGCACTGGAAGACACCGAAGCCGACCTCAAAGTGTGGAAACTTCCGCTGAAAGATGCCCTGCAAATGGTGCTGGACGGAAAAATCACCGACAGTATGAGCGTGACAGGCATTTTGAAAGTTGCCCGAATGAAAGGGTTGTAGTGGTCGACTGATTTTTCCATGGCTTCCTGCTGTTCATCTGTTCGTTCGGAAAAACGATTTTTTTCATGGTTTCAAATTCCGTAGTTTGAAGCCTCATAGCGTTGGACCCAACTTGCAGACGCGGCGACGTCGGTTTTTGCGTCCGGTAAATCCCAAAGGAAAAAAATGAAATTGATCAGGAGGCTCTATACGTTTTACGGCCTTATCGTCTTTTCTATTCTCTTCGCCCTCTTCTTTTTCCTGCTCCTCATTCCCATTCTTTTTCCGCGAAAGTTCAGGCTCGTCGGCAAGTTCAACCGATGGTGGGCACGCGCGCTGATTTTCCTGGTCGGCATTCCGGTTGAAGTGGTTTACAAAGAACGGCTGAACCCGAAGAGACAATACATTTTTTGTCCGAACCACACGTCGTACATGGACATCGCCACGGTGGCATTAAACAAACACGATACGGTATTCGTGGGCAAGAATGACCTGAAGCGCATTCCGGTGTTCGGATTCATGTACAGCAAACTGCACATCACGGTAGACCGGGCGAAACTGAAAAGCCGCTACATCACCCTTGTGAAATCGCTGCGGGCGCTGGATCAGGGAAAGAGCCTGGTCATCTTTCCGGAAGGGGGAATCGTGACAAAGTATCCGCCTGCGATGGGTGAGTTCAAGGACGGCGCGTTTCGGGCGGCCATCGAGAAACAAATTGCCATTGTTCCTGTCACCATTCCGTATAATTGGATAATTTTGCCACCTGATCAATTCCTTTTGCACTGGAAACGCATGAAAGTGGTCTTTCATGAACCCATTGATCCGTCAATCTACACGCTGAAAGAATTGCATCTGCTGAAAGCAAAAGTAAAGCGAGAAATTGAAACCGAATTGTATAATCATTTAAGTCCGCATGAAAATTGATCGTGAATTGCTCAACAAGGTGGCTCACCTTTCGCGTCTCGAATTTGACGAGCGGGATGCGGACCGCATGACACAAGACATGACGGCGATTGTCGAATGGGTGGAGAAGCTCAATGAAGTGGATACCGAAGGCGTGGAACCGCTCACCACCATGTCGCATGAAATAAATGCCCTGCGCGAAGACGTCGTCAAGGAACACCTTTCGCACGAACGTGCGCTACTCAATGCGCCGAAAAAAGATGCCGACTATTTCAGAGTTCCCAAAGTGTTGGAGTAAATTCGGCAGCCTTGAAATTCCTGAAATCGTTTTTGAATCTTCTGTACAAGATTTGGGTGGGAATTGTCTTCACCGTCTTCATGATCATTCTGCTGCCCGGCATCGTACTTCCGTTCTTTCTGGGTCCGCGGTTTGGAGCGATCGGCTATGCTTTTCTCCGGTTGTGGAGCTGGATCTTCAGCATGCTCACCTTCATCCGCTATTCTTTTTACGGACAGGAAAATTTCAGGAAGGGCCAGACCTACATTTATGTCAGCAACCACACATCTTTTCTGGATATTCCGGGTCTGACGATGCTGTTGCCCGGACAGTTCAGGCCGTTAGCAAAGAAAGAGTTACTAAAGATTCCCGTTTTTGGTTGGATTGCCCAAAGTGCGGCGATTATTGTTGATCGGTCGAGTCCCGAGAGCCGCAAGAAAAGCATCGATCGCCTGAAGAACTTTCTAAACGCGGGCATATCGATCCTCATCTTTGCCGAGGGCACGCAAAACCGCACCGCGAATATTTTGCAACCGTTTAAAGACGGCGCATTCCGCATCGCTGTCGACACACAACATCCTGTCTTGCCGATTGTCGTGTTGGGAGCAGGGCCCCTAATGCCACCAGGGACGATCAACCTGAAGCCCGGGCGTATCCGCATTTATGTCGGGAAAGAAATCGCCAGCGAAGGGCTCGGCAGCGACGATGTGAAAGCACTCAAACAACGTACGTTTGAAGTGATGAGCGAGATGATC
>CAYMWA010000015.1:0-9843 GCA_964393795.1 uncultured Roseivirgaceae bacterium | reverse complement strand
ACCACCTTCTTCGTTTCGAAGAATGGTTCTTTAAAAACGGTGTTCAATTCGAAGACCTGGTGAGGCTTCTTCAGTTCGGCGAGTTCTTCATCAAGATCGCCGCCTTTGAGATACAGAATACCGTTGTCAATGCTGTGGGTAGATGTTGGCTTTGCCTTTTGGTGCACCCATCTGTAAAACTCCTTTAGCCGGGTGACGGCGCGGCTCACAACAAAATCGTATCGACCCTTGATTTGCTCGGCGCGGATCTGTTCGGCGCGCACGTTTTGCAAACCCAACGCATGGGCTACTTCCTTCACAACCGTGATCTTTTTGCCGATGGAGTCGACGAGATGGAAACGTGTCTGGGGGAAAAGGATCGCTAGTGGAATACCGGGAAATCCGCCACCGGTGCCAACGTCCAGGATATCGGCGTCGGGTTGGAAAGAGATGAACCGCGCAATGCCGAGCGAATGCAGCACGTGGTTGATATACAGGTTGTCGACATCCTTACGGGAGATGACGTTAATCTTTGCATTCCACTCCCGGTAAAGCGGCATCAGCTTTGAGAGCTGCTCTTTCTGATGATCATCCAGGTCAGGGAAGTACGAATATATCAGTTGCAAGTCGCCCAATGCCGGAAATCAGATATGGTCACGTTTGTTTTTTACCATGTCAAACATCAGCTCGCGCGCACGGTGCAGCTGCGCTTTGACAGTGCCCAGGGGGGCGTCTAGTTCGGCAGCGATCTCCTCATAAGAGAGTTCGTGGAAATATCGCAGCCGTACAAGTTTCTGGTATTTCGGCGGGAGTTTGTCGACAAACACCTGTATCAACTCCGACTTCTGCGCCTTGATCGTTTCCTCCTGTGGATTGGGATTGTCGTCTTCCACATCAATGGAAACCGACTGGCCGTCATCGTCGGTAAATGTATTCTCAATACTCAGTGTATTGAGCTTCTTCTTGCGGATGAAGTCGATGGTATTGTTGGTGGCAATGCGAAACAGCCACGTGCTGAAGGTAAAATCTTTCTTGAATCGGTGGAGGCTGCGAAAAGCCTTGGCAAATGATTCTATGGTGAGATCTTCGGCATCATCTACATTGCGCACCATCTTGAGCACCATGTGATAAACCGGGCGCTTGTACCGTTGCAGCAATTTCGCGTAGGCCTTGTCATCCCCCCCGACGGCCTCGTCGATAAGGCGAAAATCCTCCACTGCCTTATCCGAAAAATCGCGTTTCAGTTCCTCCATCGAATCTTTTTAGTAGTTAACGCCACGAGACCCGTGGAAAGATAGTAAATCGCAAATATAAAATCTAAAAGGGGCAGGGTCCACAGCGAAAAGGCCAGGGATGCCCGTTTGAGCATCCGCCGGAAGAGCAAAAGTAACAGGATACCCCGTACGGCGAAAGGTGCCAGAATCAAATATATTTCGAGCTTATCTGTCGATGCCGGCCACTCAAACCACGTCGCTGCCCACACCACCAACGGAATCCAGGTCACCCATGTGGCGATCCAGGTCATGCTGAACAGGCCAAGGAGGAAACGGTGCGAAAAGCGGTATCGTTTACCTACCGACAGGTGCCGGACCTTCTGCTTATAAAACGCTCGCCACGTGGTTTTCGGAATGGACCACATGTGACTTTCGGGTGCGAGCTGAAGGGCCGTGTTGCTACCGCGTGCATGCAGATTGACAAACAGGTCATCGTCGCCACCCGTCACATGCAGAAAGTTGTTAAAGCCCTTCTCCTTTAGAAAAAAGGATTTTCGGTAGGCGAGGTTTCGGCCCACACCCATATAGGGATTCTTCAGCCATCCAAAAGCGAAATACTGAATCGCGGTCAGGATCGCCTCGAACCGGATGAACCGATTCAGAAACCCGGGTCGTGACATGTAAGGAGAAAATCCGATCACAAAAGTAGTCCGCTCCATAAAGCAACGACTCATGCTGCTGATCCAATGATTGCTGGCAGGACGGCAGTCGGCATCCGTGAGCAGAATCCACTCGTGCTTAGCCGCTTTGATGCCGAGTGTAAGGCCGTATTTCTTTCCATTTACCCGCTGTGGCGTCTCCTTGACATCCACCATCCGCAGTCGCGGATCCTGGCTGGTCGCCTCCAGCAAATAGTCGAAGGTGGCGTCATTCGAGCGGTCATTGACGACGATCACTTCAAATTCAGGGTGATCCTGCGACAATAACATCGGAATCAACGCCCGCAGATTCTCTACTTCGTCATGCGCGCAAATCACAACGGATACCGGCTCCTCTCCGGCCGGTCGCATCTGCGATTTGCGAAAGAAGGCTATCAAGAAGATAAAAAGATAAAGCAGCTGAACGCCAGCGGCTATCAGAAAAGCGAGCAATAAAAGAGGCAACGGCTAAATTGGTTTTTTGAAGCACAAAGATAGCCTTTGAACACGTGAAGGAAAGTATTTTTTTGAGCAAGAGCGGCCAAAATCGTACAGCGTATTGTTTTGCTGTCGCATACGGGGAGGCGCGAAAGATTAGGGAAATCTTCGCCGTACCTCTATTTTTGCGCGTTTATGAAATTTCAACTCACTTCACAGGACAAGCAATCGTCGGCGCGGGCGGGCCTGCTCAACACCGCCCATGGCGACATTGAAACGCCGATTTTCATGCCGGTAGGCACGGCGGGCTCCGTGAAGGCCGTGCATCAGCGAGAGCTGGAAACAGATATCAATGCACAGATCATCCTGGGGAACACCTACCATCTTTACCTTCGGCCGGGTACGGCGTTACTGGAAAAAGCCGGCGGTTTGCACAAATTTATCGGCTGGAACCGGCCCATTCTGACCGACAGTGGTGGTTATCAGGTATACTCACTCGCTGAGAACCGCCGCATTACGAAAGAAGGGGTTGCCTTCAAGTCGCACATTGACGGTTCACCGCACACGTTTACGCCGGAAGGCGCCATCGACATCCAGCGACAAATCGGTGCCGACATCATCATGGCGTTCGATGAATGCACCCCCTACCCCTGCCCCTACGATTACGCGCGCACTTCGATGGCACTTACCCATCAGTGGTTGTCGCGCTGCATACAGCGGATGGAGGAAACTACACCTGCCTATGGCTACGAGCAGGCATTGTTCCCGATCGTTCAGGGAAGCACATATCCGGATCTGCGCGAACAGTCGGCCGCATTCGTGGCAGAAAGAAACCAGCCGGGCAATGCCATCGGCGGGCTGTCTGTGGGCGAACCACACGAAGACATGTACGCCATGACGAGCCTGGTTTGCGACATCCTGCCGGCCGACAAACCCCGCTACCTGATGGGCGTTGGCACGCCGGAAAATATTCTTGAATGCATTGCCCTCGGCGTGGATATGTTCGACTGCGTGATGCCCACGCGAAACGCGCGAAACGGCATGCTCTTTACCAGCCGCGGCATTATCAATATCAGGAACGAAAAATGGAAAGACGATCTTTCCCCGCTTGACGAAGACCTCGGCGGATATGTTTCGACGTTTTATTCCAAGGCATATCTTCGGCACCTGATCATCAATAAGGAGATTTTAGGCGCGCAAATTGCTACCCTTCAAAACTTATCCTTCTACCTTTGGCTCGTGCGCGAAGCGCGAACAAAGATTATAGCAGGCACGTTTGCCACATGGAAAGACAAGATGGTAAAAATTGTCAAACAACGATTATAGGACCGATGGTCCAAGGTCGATAGCCCGCTGTGGACGCTGGACCGCTCACCGTCGACTCGCCTCATGAAGATTCTTGACCGATATATTCTCAAGTCCCTGCTCAGCACATTCTTTTTTGTGGTGCTGATTCTGCTTGCCGTCATTACGGTGATCGACCTGACCGAAAAAATGGACAAGTTCGCCAAGGCCGGTGTCACCAGTGGTCAAATCGCCAGCTACTACCTCGACTATATCTCCTGGATCGGAAGTTTCATCACGCCGATCACCATGTTCATCGCAACGGTATATGTATGCGCGCGAATGGCAGGGCATACGGAAGTGATCGCCATTCTCGGCAGCGGTATCAGCTTTAAAAGATTCCTTCTTCCTTTTCTCGTCGGTGCATCCCTGATCGGAAGCATCAGTTTCGTATTGAATGGTTGGATCATCCCCAACTCCAACAAGTCACGGCTGGAGTTCGAAGTGCAGTACATCAAGAACAAGTACTATTTCGATCAGCGCAACATCCACATACAAGTGGCGCCCGATGTATACCTGTATATGCAGAGCTACAACAACAACACGAACACGGGATATCACTTCTCGCTCGAACGCTTCGTAGACAACCGGCTCGTAGAAAAGCTGACAGCGAGCCGCATCGAATGGGACACCGCTACACAAAAGTGGACGATGCGCGACTACAAGATCAGAAAGATTGACCGGATATTTGAACAGGCGTCGCGGCCGGAGCCGGGAATCAATGCTCCCAGGGAGATTCATGGACGTGACAGCCTGATCATGGGCGCCAAGCTTGACACGGCATTGGTCATCCATCCAGATGAGTTCAAAAGCGACTATCGCAAATACGATGGCATGACCATGGACGAGCTCGATGACTACATCAAGACATTGAAGGCCCGCGGCACAACGGGCGTGGAAGTCTATGAGGTAGAGAAATACACACGCTATTCCGCTCCATTTACCATTCTCATCCTGGTCTTTATGGGCGTCATCGTCTCCTCGCGCAAGAGTCGCGGAGGGACCGGACTGCAAATCGCCGTCGGATTCGTCTTGTCGTTCATCTTCATTCTGTTCTTTACACTATTCCGAACCTTCGCCGAAGCGGGCTCTACTCCTCCTGAACTTTCGGTGTGGATTCCCAACATCATCTTCGCCGTTATTTCTTTGGGCATGTACAAATATGTTCCACGCTGATGGCGACATCCACTGATTACCTGAAACTTCATTTCATTGTTTTCCTTTGGGGATTTTCGGCCATCCTCGGAAAACTGGTGTCGGTAGCGGCGATCGAGCTGGTGTGGTATCGTGCACTGCTGGCAGCTATCGGAATGGCGGCGGTCATCTATTTTACGCGCGGAACTTTCCGCGTCGCCCGGCCCGACCTGATACGCCTGCTGGGCATTGGTGTTATCGTAGCGCTTCACTGGATTGCTTTTTTTGAATCCGCGCGCATGGCGAACGTATCGGTAAGCCTTGTTGGCTTCGCTACCAACTCGCTGTGGGCGGCTTTCCTGGAACCGTGGTTTAATCACAAGCGCGTCAAGAAATATGAAGTGGTACTCGGCCTGATCGTGCTGGCTGGTCTCTATGTTATCTTCTCGTTCGACTTCCGATACAAGGCCGGCTTTCTTGTCGCCATTTTCGCAGGTTTTTCATCCGCACTGTTTTCCGTCTTGAATGCACGAATGGTGCAACGCACTTCCGCACGAGCGATCACTTTTTACCAGATGATCAGCGTCTTTATCGTCACCGGGCTGTTCCTTCCGCTCTTCCAGGCGACGGGCACTGAAATCCGGTTTCCTGAACTTCCGCGAGCCTTGGACGTCATCTACATCGCCATCCTTGCCGGCGTCTGTTCGGTATATGCGTATACCGTAGCCGTTGAACTGATGAAGCGGATATCCGTTTTCCGGCTTCAGCTTACCCTTAACCTCGAACCGGTCTACGGCATCATCATGGCGGTCATCATCTTCGGAGAAGCGGAGAAAATGAACACCAACTTTTACGCAGGGGCGATCATTATTCTGTCGGCGGTTCTTAGTTATCCCGCGATGAGGAGGCGTTTTGAGGGTTGAAAGGTTTGAGAGGTTTGAGAGGTTTGAAAGGTGGGGAGGTGGGGCTTCTATTCGAGATGGCCGGACCAGTATTCAGCGTCTTCAAACATATTGCGAAGGTCGACGGGTTGATGGAAGATGCCGTACACGGCGGAGCCAGACCCGCTCATGCTGGCATATACTGCGCCGTGGTTGTATAGTTGTTGCTGTAGGGCAGCGATGGAAGGATAGGCTTTGAAGATGGGAATTTCGAAGTCGTTCTTTAATCGCGTACGCCACGCTTCTAGCGGCCCGGAGAGGATGTCGGTGAGATCATCCTCCGGCATTCGCGGCTTTATCGATGCATAGGCTTCCGCCGTGGAGATCTTTACCTCAGGCTTAACGATGACGAGAAACTTTCCTTTCAGCGAGAGCGAAGTTTCCGTCAACTGCTCACCACGGCCTGTGGCCATCGCCGGCTTAGCCCGAATGAAAAAAGGGCAATCGCTGCCCAGTTGTGAGGCGAGTTGTACGAGGTCGTCTTCGCTGACAGCCAATTCAAAAATATCATTGAGAAGCTTAAGGGCAAAGGCGCCATCGGAGGACCCGCCTCCCAGCCCGGCGCCCATAGGTATGCACTTGAGCAAATGCATCGCCACAGGTTTGATATCAAATGTTTCCCGCATCAGCGCATAGGCCCGTACACAAAGGTTGTCAGCGAACGCGCCGGGCACGGGTATACCGGAAACAGCAAACGAAAACTCGGCGGCGGGCACAATCTCGAGCACATCCGTCCATGGCACCGGATAAAAACACGTGACAATGTCGTGATATCCATCGGACCTTTTCCCTGTCACGCTCAATCCGAGGTTGATCTTGCAAGGTGGAAAGGCGATCATGGACGATGCGCTACTTCGAAAGCTTATCGATAAGTTCTTCCGTTATTCCCGATGTAGAGAAACCACCGTCGTGCATCAGGTTCTGCATGGTCACCATACGCGTGAAATCTGAAAACATGATCGTGATAAAAGACGCACAATCCTCCGCCGAGGCGTTGCCGAGGGGCGACATCATCCGGGCATAATCGTAAAAAACGTCAAAGCCTGTGATCCCCGTACCCGCAGTCGTTTTGGTCGGCGATTGTGAGATGGTATTGACGCGCACTTTCTTCAGGCGTCCAAATCGCGCGCCATAGCTTCGCGCGATGGATTCCAACACCGCCTTCGCCTGCGCCATGTCGGAGTAGTCGGGAAAGGAGCGCTGCGCAGCGATATAACTCAGCGCTACGATCGATCCGTACTCATTCATGGCATCGGTCTTTTCAGCCGTCTGGAGTACTTTGTGAAAGGAGAGACCGGAAATGTCGAGTGTTTTGAGGAACCAATCGTAATTCAAATCGCCGTAGGAGCGGTTCTTGCGCACGTTGGGACTCATACCAATCGAGTGAAGTACGAAGTCAAGTTTACCGCCGAGCGTCTCCATCGATTTGGTGAAGAGCGTGGTAAGATCTTCCTCCGAGGTGGCATCCGCCGGAATAACTTCAGCGTTGCATTTCTCAGCAAGCTCGTTGATCTTGCCCATGCGCATGGCGATGGGCGCGTTGGTCAGCGTAAAGCTACCGCCTTCCTCATGTACTTTCAGGGCCGTTTTCCAGGCGATGGAATTTTCGTCCAGCGCGCCAAAGATGATCCCTCGTTTTCCTTTTAACAGGTTATACCCCATAGGTTCAAATTCAATTTAGTGTCGCAATATTACAAATAGTACGGTAAGGTGGAAATGCGGCAAAGAAATTAGCGGCAGTTTGTGAATGCCGCTTAAATTCGCTATATTTCCCTTTCTCATTGGACGCTTAACCCCCGTTTTATGGAAAACCATTCCGAATTCATTCAGGCCTGGGATCAGTATTTGAGCCTTGCCGCGTATGTGTGTTTCGCTATCGCGATCCTGATTGTCATCTACCACGAGGTCCGTGTTCTGATGCTAAAGGATTACAAGGAAAAGTACGACTACGTCAACCTCAATCAAATCAAGTTCGCCTGGTATGCAGTCATCGCGCTGATTACCGGCGCGGCTTTTTACGCCAATTCGGTCGGCACCAAAATGATCTTCTCGGATGTCGCTATCTGGTTTTACGTCAGGATATTCATGACCGCGTGTGCGGCCGTCATCGCATACATCATTTGTTACAGCCTGGTAAAAGTGTACTTCCCGAGTGTTGTCGACAAGCGACTCAACAAACTGCGTCACAAGCCCCGGATATCGCCAACAGGCAACGTTATGCGCAAACTGCGTGAAAAGGAAGAAGAGGCCCATCTTGACCCGGAGCTTTTCCGTGAGCAACGGGAAGTGCATTCGGTCGACTACGATGTTTGGCTGGATGAGAAAACAGGATACACGCGCGTCGAAAAATACAATGCATACCTGCACAGCGAAGAATGTCCGAAGTGTGGATTTTTCACTTTCAGGCTGAGAAGTGAAGAGATCGAGCAGGAACCTACTGCCGATGAACCGGGCCTGATCATCAAGCGATATCGCTGCGAATACTGCGACCATAGGGAGGTGCGCGAAACAGTGGTCGCAAAATTAGCGGAAGACGCCGTCTGACCGGAACCAAAATTTTTCTGCTGCTCATTACCGCCGTGCATTTATAATTTTTCAAATTTGCTTTTTCACAAGCAAGACAGTGAAGGTCTGACAGGCGGTTCAATGGATAAAAGCAAGCAGCCAATTGGCATTTTTGACAGTGGAATCGGGGGGTTGACGGTGGCGCGCGCCATCAGGGATTTACTTCCGGCAGAAGATCTCATCTACTTTGGCGATACGGCGCACTTGCCCTACGGAGACAAATCAGAGGCAGCCATCCAGGTATACTCGATCAAAATAGCCGACATCCTTTTAAAGAAAGGCTGTAAGGTGATTGTGATCGCATGCAACTCCGCAAGTTCCGCCTCCTATGAGTTGTTGAAAGAGTACGTGCGTACAGATACATATGTCATCAACGTCATTGATCCGATGGTGGAATTGGTCACGCAGCAGTTTTCAGGTCGGAAAGTAGGCCTTATCGGCACCAAGCGCACCGTACAATCGGGCGTATACGGGCGCAAGATACAGGAAAGCCAGGTGGGTATTGAACTGCATTCCGTTGCCACGCCGCTCCTTGCCCCCATGATCGAGGAAGGATTCTTCAACAACCAGATCAGTCATGAAATCATCGCACAATATCTTTCCGACCCGGAACTTGAAGATATTGAAGCGCTGATTCTCGCTTGTACGCACTACCCGTTGATCAAGAAAGAGATCGACCACTACTTTGGCGGAAAGATGGCCATTCTTGATTCATCGCAGGTAGTGGCACAGGCACTCAGGAATTACCTGGCGACTGCGGGACTGCTCAACCGTTCGGATGGCGGACGGCATCAGTTTCTCGTATCCGATTTCACCGAATCATTTGAGTCGTCTGCACGTATGTTTTTTCACGAATCCGTCAAACTTGAAAAACATTCCCTATGGAATTAAGGCTGCCTTACACCGGATGAGGGAAAATACACGGAGATCCTGTCAAAGGTGACCGGTACACCAATAAAATTTAGCAACTTGTTATAAAATTAGCGGAGTGACGACGTTCATATTTCTTTTGCCTTTTCTGCTGGCTTATGCGATCGTCGCCATATACGCCGAACGCAAAGTTTCCGCCTTTATTCAGGATCGGCTGGGGCCGATGGAGGTCGGCTACTATGGAATCGGTCAAACGGTGGCGGATTTGCTCAAGCTTCTGCAAAAAGAGGACATCATTCCCCACCACGCATCACGGGGTTTATTCAAAATTGCACCGGTTGTAATATTTGCATCCGTATTTGCCGGTTTTTCGGTGCTTCCGCTGGGCCCTTCGTGGGCGGGAGCGGATATCTCGACGGGATTATTCTTTCTGCTCGCGATCATCTCCCTGGACGTGATTGGCATTATCATGGCGGGTTGGAGTTCGAACAACAAGTACAGCGTACTGGGTACCATGCGCTCCGCCGCACAAATGATCTCATATGAAGTCCCCCTCGGGTTATCGGTCATCTGTGTATGTATCTTCTCGCAGACATTGAACCTTCAGGAAATATCGTATCAACAAGGCATCCTGTCAGCCACGCCCCAATATCTGCTGGA
>CAYMWA010000014.1:34017-36440 GCA_964393795.1 uncultured Roseivirgaceae bacterium | reverse complement strand
TTTGCCCGGCTGAAAAGCAAGGAAGTATCCAGCTCGGCAAAAAATATTTCCTGCTTGATACCGAAATCCTTCAGCAATGCTGTTTTGACCTTACCGCCAATGCCGATCACACGGTTCCCGGTCGAAAATTGCGCCGCATAGTCGAACAGCTGATCATGGTGTCCCTCTGCCTTAACGTCCTTGAGCCCCGTCTTTTCCACTATGTTATGGATGTACTGTGCCAGGTCGTAATAGCCCACAGGCCGGACCTTCCGCTGCCAGGTTTCGCTTTCCATGTTGCCGGTCATGTAGAGCGCTAACCGCTCATTTTCATGGTATCGATTGTCTTTCCGATAATACACCTTGCCGAATTCATAGAGCTTCAGGTCTTTTTGCTTCCTGTTGATATTGTGTGCACAAACCTCCAGTCCGGTGAACAGCATCGTTTGTCTTAAAATACCCTGTTCTTCACTCAGCTTGTTGAGGATCTCGACGGGCTCACTGCCGAAATCGAGCTTGTGCCTCAGTTGATAGGCCTGATTGGTGAGGGAATTGGTCCAGATCTCATAGAATCCGTTGCCGACCAGCATCTCGCCAATGGACTTCTTATACTTGTCACTGCTCTTCAGCGGAAATTCTGCGAGGAAATCGGTCCTGGCTGTATGTGCCAGTTCAATGTTGTTGAAACCGTAGATGCGCAGTATCTCTTCAATAACGTCGGCTTCCTGCACTACATCCACACGATAGGGTGGCACCGACACCGTGTAGTGATCGTCACTCGAATCGGTGACCATGATATCGAGCCGTTCGAGGATGGACCTGATCTGTTCCCTCGGAATGGACTTGCCGATGAGGCGATCAACGTGCTTGTCTTTCACCACTATCGAGCGATTCTGAATTTTCGTGGGATATACGTCGACGATATCGGATGATATGACGCCACCCGCTACGGCTTTGATCAGGAGCGCGGCGCGTTTCAGTGCGTACACCGTCAGGTTAGGATCGGTGCCGCGTTCGAACCGGAAGGAGGCATCGGTCTTCAGCTGATGGTGTAATGCGCTCTTGCGGATATAGGCTGCCGAGAAACAGGCGCTCTCCAGGAAGATACGCCTTGTGGTAGCTTTCACTCCCGACCTGGCGCCGCCGAATACACCGGCGATGCACATCCCTTCATCTGCATTGCAGATCATGAGGTCGGAAGCGAGCAGGGTGCGCTCCTTGTTATCGAGGGTGGTAAACCGCGTTCCTTCGGGTAGCGTTTTGACGATCACTTTCCCGCCGGTGATAGCATCGGCGTCGAAGGCGTGCAGGGGCTGCCCGGTTTCATGCAGTACGAAGTTGGTGACGTCGACAATGTTGTTGACCGGCGTAAGCCCTATTGACCGAAGCCGGTGTTGCAACCACGCGGGCGAGTCAGCCACCGTGACGTTGCTGATGGTCACGCCGGAGTATCGGGGACAGGCTTCGGTGTTTTCTACCGTGACCGGGATGGTCAGGTCGGTGTTATCTGTTGAAAACGCGTCGACCGACGGCCAGCGCACCAGCCTGCCTGTTGCCGCCTTGATATCGCGGGCAACGCCAATGTGGGATGTCGCATCCGCGCGATTGGGCGTCAGGCCGATTTCCAGTATTTCGTCCGACTGCACATTGTAGAGCGTCGATGCCGGTGTGCCCGGCGGTACGTTGTTGTCCAGTACAATGATGCCGGCGTGACTTTCGCCAAGGCCAATTTCGTCTTCCGCGCAGATCATTCCCTCGGATACTTCACCCCGTATCTTCGCTGACCGGATCACAAACGGGTCACCGTTCGTCGGGTAGAGCTTTGTACCTGGAACAGCCACGATCACTTTCTGACCCTCGGCAACGTTCGGCGCCCCACAGACGATCCGCAAAGGTTTCTCCTGGCCCACGTCCACCGTGGTGAGGGAAAGCTTGTCGGCGTTGGGGTGCTTGATGCAGGTGAGCACAACCCCCGTTACCAGACCTGCCAGGCCGCCCTTTACGGTTTCATATGTTTCAATGCTCTCTACTTCGAGCCCTGTGGATGTGAGCACCTCGCCGATGGCCGTGGCGCTCTCCGGTATGTCGATGTATTCTTTAAGCCAGTTGTAGGATATCGTCATGTCGTGGAAAAATGGAAGCCAAAAATAGGGGATTGTGGGAAGGGTTGCAATTTTTAGGGCGCGAGGCGGGTTCGTGAGTCGTGAGTCGTGAGTCGTGAGGCGTGAGTGGGGCGTGCGGCCTGGACGGCCAGCTCCTTGTTGTGAAGGTCGTGCGGGGGGTTCGTGAACCTGCCTGCCGGGTGCCCTTCCTTTTTCAAGGAGGGCGCGATTTTGCCATTGCAAAAATCGGGGTGGTTCGGCTGAATCTTCTAGGTTCGCATAAATTTACAATTACACTACTATAAAAGATCCGGTCAACCACCAGAACACAACCACTCACGA
>CAYMWA010000014.1:9705-33917 GCA_964393795.1 uncultured Roseivirgaceae bacterium | reverse complement strand
CGGGAGTATGTTCTCCCTCGGAGGCAGGGGACAGGAGAAGGAATGATCATACGCACAATAGGGATTGTACGCCAGATTGAAGTCGAGTTTCACCGTGCTGCTGCCCGGTGTCTTGGTGACGTCGAGATAGCGGCCGGCACCATAGGTCTCATTGGCGCTCGTTGCATCGCCGAACGCGAGAAAAAGCTGCCCGCGAAAAGGCCCCATCTCGGTAATTTCAAGTATGAGCAGTCGGTTGCTGATTCCGTCCAGTTTAAAATCCGCGTAAGCGTATTCAATATACCGCTGCTCCTTGCCATCGTTGGTGGAAAGCACCATCGGTTTCTTATCCTTGATCGGCACCAGATTGGCAATGATGCGGTATTTCATATCTGGGGGATAGTAGTTTAATCCTTTATAGGCGTCAGGATTTTTGGCAAAGGGCGATTCCGCCGACGTGCGCATGAAGCGGTCTTTTTCCTCGCGTTCCTTTTTTATCTCGTCCTGGTAGGCGGTGTCATCCTGGCTGCCTTGAAACGAATAGAAGATCGTGATGGCCAGCACGACCACTGCAAGCAACACGATGACGTTCTTCCTTTTCATGATTCAGTAATTGGCTGGTTGCGGTTAATGCTTTTGTCTTCCCGCAATCTACTCAGCAGCCACTGCGTTGTCAACCCTCAGGTTTTCGATGCGCAGCTGCTCCTTGTTTTGCCAATAAAGGATGGAGTCGCGCTGGTTGTAAAACATGTTGAAGAAGCGCGGGACACTGCTGTCAACCAGTCGGCCGGGGCCGTTGCTTAGCACACAGATGCCGATCTGGCTGCGACGGTCGAGTGCAATTTCGCTGCGGTATCCCCGCACATAGCCACCGTGGTATAAGAGTGTGTCGTTTTTGAAGTTCAGCACCCGCCATCCGAGTGCGTAATGCGCGTCTGAAGGGCCGACCCATTTCCGGAAATACCGGTTCTTGGTTTTGGCCTTCACCACTGGCGTGAAGATCTTTTCGAGCGTTTCATCTTTAATGAAGTCCTTGCGGGCGCCGAGTAACACCTTTAGCCATTCGGCCATATCGGAAATACTGGCGTTGATACCGCCTGCAGGCCCAACGTTGTAGTAAGTGTTGGAGATGGTAGTGGGCGTCCACCCTTTGCGCCAGTGCAGGTGTGGCTGTGCTACATTGTCGTTGGCCATGATGGCGCGGTAGCTCATAGACGCATCGTTCATGTGAAGCGGCTTAAAGATTTTCTCAGCCATTAACTGCTGGTACGACTTGCCGGTGCGGCAATGAATCACTTCGCCGATAAGGCTATAGGCCACATTCTGGTAGCTGTAGATTTCGCCGGGTTTGGCGATGACGTCCACATTCTTGAGTTCCGCCAGCATGGAGGGAAGGTCGACACCATCTTCGACGAGCGTGGTGTAGGTGTGATAGGGCAGGCCCGTTGTGTGTGAGAGCACGTGTGTCAGCAAGAGGCTGTCGGTGCTTTCCCTGGATTTCAATTCAAAATTGGGATAGCGATCGATCACGCGATCGTCCCAGTGAAGGAGACCTTCTTCGACGAGTAATCCGGTGAGTACAGGAGCGAAACACTTCGATACCGAGGCGAGCCTGAAGACGGTGTGTTCATTGACCGAATCGGTCGTCCCCACTTTTCTCAGCCCGAATGTTTTCATGTACAGGATGGTGCTGTCTTGTACGATCGCGATAGCGAGGCCGGGGGTTTTGGTTTGCTGATGAAGGTCGGTTATTTCGGATTCGTATTCGTCGAGGAGTTTCCCCACGTACGGATTCGGAAGGGCGGTCACGATGGGCTCCGGAGGCACTTCCGGCTCCTCTACAGGCTCGGCAGCCTGGAAATTGATGATCAAACCGAAGGCGATAATCAATATCACAAGCCCCCCGCCAATATATCTCTTCTTAATCATGCGCGAAAAAAAAGCGGTTTCATGAAACTCCCAAGAAAGGAACTCATAAAGGGGTGATTTATTTTGTGGAAGCGACTGCAATTACCCATTCAGTGCTGCTTTGCCGCGGTGGCTTACACTGGAAGCATCCCCTCGTCGGCAAAGCTAAGGTATCTTTGACCGGCGATGATCAAATGATCGAGTATCTGAATTTCCAGCAGTTTTCCTGCGGCTGCCATCTTTCGCGTTAACTCCAGGTCCGCCTGACTTGCCGAAAGATTTCCCGACGGATGATTATGCGCCAGGATAATGCCGCTGGCGAGGTCGGAAATGGCCAGCTTGAAAATAATCTTCGGGTCGGCCACCGTGCCGGCCACACCGCCCTGGCTGATCTGGTGTTTCGCAATAACCCGGTTGGCGCGGTTGAGCACGATGATCCAGAATTCTTCGTGGGGAATGTCCTGCAAGTGCGGTTGCAGTATCTGAAAGCCATCTCTTGAGCTGGTGACCCGCGGCTTTTCTTCCACCTCGGCATCGCGCCGCCTTCTGCCGAGTTCGAGTGCCGCAATCACGGTTATCGCTTTTGCCTGGCCGATTCCTTTCACTTTCATCAGGTCTTTTACCGACAGCCGTGCCAGGTCGTGCAGGTCATTGCGAACCGTCTGCAAAACCCGTCGGGCCAGTTCCACAGCGCTGACGGTAGTCGTACCGGTTCCCAAAAGGATCGCGATCAGTTCCGCGTCGGAGAGTGCGTTTATGCCTTTCGTCAGCAGTTTTTCGCGCGGCCGATCTTCGGGTGACCAGCTCTTGATCTTAAGCGGGGTGAGTGAGGGTGGCTTCATTCCAGGGTCTTTTTTTGAGTTCGGAAGCGCCCAAAAGGGCGATTTCCGAAACCAAGATAAAAAGAAAAACCCTCTCTGATAACTCAAAGAGGGTTTCCCTGGCGTGCCAGAATGTTATTTTTCCAGTCCGTTAACCAACTTTGCGAGTTTGGACTTCTGGTTAGCGGCCTTTTTCCAGTGTATAATGTTGTTTTTGGCCAGTTTGTCAATCATCGCAGTCACCTGCTTCAACAATTCGGTAGCCTCCGCCTTTTCAGTGGCGGTTTTCAGTTTTTTAATCACCGTACGGGTGCTTTTGTGTTGATAGCGGTTCCGGAGGCGCTTCGTCTCGTTTGCACGGATTCTTTTTTCTGCTGACTTATGATTTGCCATATCTCTTTCAAAAATAAGGACTGCAAAGGTAAAGGGAATTATGGAAAATGCAAAACGTTGTTGGATTCTTCGGTCCCTGAACTTGTCGAAGGGCCGAAGGTGCAGCAACCGGCCCTTCGGCAGGCTCAGGGACCGTTCCTTTGACGTGCTCCGTAACCGGCCCTTCGACAAGCTCAGGGACCGGTGAGCCTTGAACCTGCAACCTGCAACCTGCAACTCTGCGACCTGCAACCTGCAACCCTGCAACCCTGCAACCTGCCTACCGCACTAAACCGCTCCCTGGAGGCTCTTCGCGTAGTCCTTTGGTGTCACCTTATACTGCTTGACAAAGCATTTATTGAAATAGGAATGGCTGTTGAAACCCACTTCGAGGGCAATCTGGCTGACGTTGAGTTTGCCTTCACGGAGCAGTTGGAGGCTTTTCTTCAACCGGATGGAACGGATGAACTCATGGACACCCAATCCGGTGAGCGTTTTTACCTTCGCATATAAAACGGTACGACTCAAAGCCGTCTCTTCACACAGCAATTTGTAGTCAAAGGTCGGGTCGGCCAAGTGCGCTTCGGTGACCCGGATCACCTGATTCAGGAATTCTTCGTCGACTTTGTTGATGGCGATATCGTCAGGGTAATAGTGACTTGAATTGAGGATACGTCGATGCATCTGCTCCTGTGCTTGAATGAAGTTGTAGATCACCTGCAACAGCAACTCTTTCCCGGCGGGTTTGGTGAGGTAAGCGTTCGCACCGGCTTCGAACCCGGAGAGTTGCCCTTCATCGTAGGGCTTGCTGGTCAGCAGGATCACAGGGATGTGGCTGGTGGCCGGAAGTTGTTTTATCTGCCGGCAGAAAGTTTCACCATCCATTACGGGCATCATCATGTCGCAGATAATAACCGTCGGCTGGACTTCGAGTGCGACTTTTAATCCTTGGTTGCCGTTCTCGGCTTCAAAGATTTCGAATATGCCAGAAAGGTTCAGGCGCAGATACAAGCGAAGTTCTTTGTTGTCGTCGATAATCAGCACTTGTTTGCCCTTTATTTTCAAGAGTTTTTCTACAGGGAAGCGGCTGACTTCGCCGATCGGCAGCGTGGGCGTGACCGCATCGCCTGGCGGACGATTCGCCGGCAAGACCGTTTTCGATTTCGGCAAGGTAAATACGAACTCGGAACCCTTTCCTTCGGCAGAACGCACGCGAATACATCCTTTATTGACTTCTATGAATTCGCGGCATATCACAAGCCCCAGCCCCGTACCGGTCTCGCCCGCTGTTCCTGTCGAGAGGAATTTTTTCTCGATCTTGAACAGACTGCGCAGTTGTCCGGGGGTCATCCCGATACCATTATCCTTGACAACGACGGTGATCTCGTTATCATTTTCTGTGAGGAGCACTTCTACGGCGCCGTTGGCAGGAGTGAACTTGATGCTGTTGCTCAACAGGTTGCGCACCACCGTATCGATCATGTTATAGTCGGCCAGCACTTTGTGGCGTGTTCGATAGGCAGCGTTGATGTGGATGCCCTTGCGTTGCAGTTGTTGCTCGAGCAAAGCGATGTTCTTGCTGATGAGTGCGCCCAGGTCAAACTCGGCAGGCGTATACTCGATTTCCTGTGATTGCGTCCTTGACCAGTTCAGCAGGTTGATCAGCAAATGATAAACAGACTGGGAGGCCTTATAGATGCTTTCGGAATACTCCTGAATATTTTGACGGGAAAGTGCGGGCAGATTTTGTCTAAGTGATTCGGCCAGTCCAGAAAGTGCGGACACGGGATTCCGCAAATCGTGTGCGAGAATAGAGAAGAACCGGTCCTTGGTTTGGTTGGACTTGTGAAGTTCCTGCACGGTTTTTTCCAGCTGCTGATTTTGCGCCAGATTCACTTCCTGCTGGAGCAGGATTTTTTCTGATTGGCGAAGGATTTCGCCATTGTATTCTTCAAGCTTTTCATTCTGCAGCTTGATCTCTTCGTTTTTCTCGATCAAATAGGCATTGGCGTCCGACAGTTCGTGCGTACGTTTGGCCACCTCGGCCTCCAGCAGTTTGTTTTGGCGTTTGATTGAAGACAGGCGATAATAAAAGAGCCCTATCGTCAGCGAAGCGATTCCCGCCAGAACCAGTAGTTTGAACCACCACGTTTGCCACCAGGAGGGAAGAATGACGATGTGCAGGTGCTTCGCGCTTTCGTGCCAGTTGCCTTCGAGATCCGTATACCGAACCCGGAACGAGTAGGTTCCATGATCGAGTCTTGTGAAGAAGACCTTGTTTTCAAATCCGGTGTTGATCCATTCGTCGTGGAGTCCTTCCAGTTTGTACGCATACTGTGTTTTGGAAGGAGAGTAGAAGTTAAGTGCGGCGAAGCCGATAGAAAAAGTCGATTGTTCCGGGTTGAGGATGAGCGTGTCGGTAAAAGACAAAACTTTTTTCAATGGTGAATTTTCGTGCCCCGGTGATTGCACTGTATTATAAATAGAGAGGTCGCTCAGGTACAGCGCAAAATCAAAGTCGGTTTTTCGCGCGTCCAGCGTGTCGGGGTGAAACGCATTGATGCCATTTGGGCCTCCAAAGTACAGACGCCCATCAGCGCTTGCGAGCACAGCTTTGTGAAAAAAAGAATTTCCCTGCAGGCCATCGGTCTGATCATATCGCTCGCTTTTTCCTGTATCCACATCCAGGCGTGTAATGCCTTCGTTGGAGGTGAGCCACATGATGCCGTTTCGATCGAATGTGATGGCTTTGATTGTCGCAGGCAGCGGATATTTTTCGTTATAGCGGATAAACCCGTGGCGCTTTTCATCGTACAGGTCAAGTCCCCCTGATTCGCTGATCACCCAGATGCGACCCTGGTGATCTTCGGCGACCATATTCACAAAATCACTGCTGATGCTCATCGGATCGGCCGAAGGTGTAAAATGTGAACGCTTACCATTTTCATACAGGAACAATCCGCCGTAGGTGCTTACCCACATCCGTCGTCGCGAGTCGATAAACAGATGATTGATCCAGGCAGGCTCCTTAAGATTAAAAGGGAAGACGGTATTGTTATTGTGATTGATGAACCGGTTGTTGCGGACATCATAAACGGACAGTCCTTCGCCGTGGGTTCCTATCCAGATGAGCGTGTCATTAGCGAGAAGCGATTTTACATTGTTGAGAATAATGGAATTTGGATTGGCGGGATCGTGGAGGAATGATTGCGCTTTTCGCGTTCTGGGGTCAAAGCGCATCACCCCGCCTGACCAGGTAGCCAACCATAGGTTTCCATCTTTATCCTCCTGAATGTCAAGGATTGCGTCGCTACTCAATCCGTCTTCGGTGGTGAATGTGGTGAACTTGTTTTCATCTGGCTGGAACAGGTTGAGGCCGCCTCCGTCAGTGCCGATCCAGATATCGCCGTTTCGGTCTTCGTGCATAGACGTGACGACATTGTGGCTGAGGCTGTTATCCGACATCTTTCCTTTATAGAAATGACGGAAAACATTTTTGTGAATGTTCGTTTTAAACAATCCGTGGCTCTGACTGGCGAACCACAGGTTGCCGAAGCTGTCCTCACTTATAGCCGCCACCGAAACGCAATCCAACCCGGGGCGCTTGTATGGCGTATTCCGGAACGGCATAAAATGATCGCTGTCTTTCTCTTTGTAGTGAAGCACCTGCCCTTTGATGCCCACCCACATCGTGTGATTCTTATCTTCATAGAGACATGAAATGTCGCCCGGCCCGTTGGAACGCCTGATGTTCCCCTCGAAATCGCGGTAATGTCGCAACACCTTCCCGTTGTTGTCCAACAGCGTTACGCCTTTATCGTATGAACCTACCCACACGTGATCCTGATGATCGACGACAAGGCTTTTAATTTTGTTGCTGCAGATGGTTGAGGGATTGTGTTGTTCATGTAGAAAGTGTGTGAACGTTTTAGTGTCCGGGTCAAATTTGTTCACACCACCCTCAAAGGTTCCGATCCACAGGTTGTCGTGGCTGTCTATCGACATGCGGAAGATGACGTCGTGGCTGAGTGAGTTTTCATTTTTCGGGTCATGTACAAACCATTCGGCGGTAGCCGCATCGTAATTGTATTTGCACAGGCCGTAGGAGGTTCCGAGCCAAAGTTGGTGTTGCGAGTCTTCCTGAATGTCGTTAACCGGAATTTTGGTGGTTTCTTTTCCGATGTGACAGCGAATGAATTCGTCTTTCAGGCGATCGTACAGGCTTAGTCCGTCAATGGTACCGATCCACAATCTTTTCTTCGAGTCTTCGTGTATGGTGTACACGATGTTCCCTGAGAGACTGGAACTGTCAGACTGATCATAATCGTAGCGCTTGTAGTCGTATCCGTCCCATCGGATCAAGCCTTCATATGATCCCATCCACAAAAATCCGTACGAGTCCTGGAAAATGTACAGAATATTGTCAGTGGGCAGCCCGTCGTCTGTAGACAGGTTGTTCACCTTAAACTCGCTGATCTGAGCAAAAGCGGAAACGCTGAAAAAAAGGAGAAACAGTAAAGTCGTGGGGCGCCGCATCTTATGGGAATTTTGACGTTCCGGATTTGAGTCATAGCAAGTAAACGAAAATTGCGATGTCGTGAAAGTTCGGCCGTGGCGTACGGCCGGTTGCACAACTCGTTTTTGGACAGAATCGTCGAAAATCGGCATCACGCGTACTACAGTTCCAGTTTTCCGGACTGGAGTGATAGAAAAACGATTGCACCAGCGCTAGTTTTGAGGCTCGAACATTTCAAATCACAAACCCATATGCAAGTAGCCAGATCCATTTATCTCATACTCCTCGGTTTGTCCATCTCGGCGGGCGCTTTTGCTTTTTCAGCCGATGGCAGCGCGGAAGTGGCCCTTCGGGTCGCGCTTCAGGATGATCCGATTGAGGTGTCGGGAAGTGTAACCGATGAAGCGACGGGAGAAACGCTCCCCGGAGTAAGTATCCTCGTTAAAGGTACAACCCTCGGAACCGTGTCTGATATGAACGGCCGGTACAAAATACGCGTGCCCGCTTCGGATGCCGTGCTCGTGTTCTCGTTTGTCGGATTTGTATCGCAGGAAGTGCCGGTTGGCGGTAGAACGGTGATCGATGTCACGTTGCCGGCTGATACAAAAATGTTGAACGAAGTGGTAGTCGTGGGTTACGGTACTGTTAACAAGAGTGACCTCACCGGCTCCGTGGCCAGCATCGAATTGGACGCTATCAAGGATATTCCCGCCAACTCGATGGAAGAACTTTTACAGGGTCGTTCCGCGGGACTTCAAATCATCAATTCATCGCAGGATCCCGGAGCGGGGGCAACGGTTCGTATACGCGGCGGAAGTTCGCTGCAGGGATCGAATGCGCCGCTCGTGGTCGTCGATGGCTTTCCGTTGGGCGATGCCGGAAATCTGAAGCAGATCAACCCGGCGGACATTGCCTCAATAGAAGTGTTAAAAGATGCATCCGCATCCGCGATCTACGGTTCGCGCGGTGCAAACGGCGTTATCATTGTTACGACCAGGAAACCCAAAACCGGCGAAACGCACATTACCCTCACGCAACAGAGTACCTATTCGGAATTTACGTCGAAACTCGACCTGTGGCGTGATCCGGTTTTAATGGCACAACTTAACAATGAGTCGCGCATCAACGGCGGATTTCCACCACAATATATAGGAGCGGTTTCTCCCACCGGGATATACTACCCCTCCATTGAAGAGCTGTCGAACGGCGAATGGCCTCACAACACCCGTTGGGACGACCTCGTCTTTCGCGACGCGCCGATATCAAACAGCACGACGCTCAGTGTGGCCAGCTCGAACGAACGCACGTCGTTCAACTTGAGCGCCAACTATTTTACAGACAAAGGCGTCTATATTGAAGATGATTATGCGAAGTTAGGCTACAACCTCAATGTGAGTCATGAAGTGTTCGATAATCTCAAAGTTACTTTCGCCAATATTTTGTCACGCGGTAACCGAAATAACAACGGTGGATTGGCGTATTGGCGAAGCCCTATCATTCCGGTTTACGATGAAAACGGAGACTACTACCGGTACAACAACAATGACTTTGACCACCCGATCGCGATTACTGAGAATCGAACCAACAAGACTAAGACGATTGATGTCCTTTCGTTTGTAGATGTGGAGTGGAAAATAGTGCCATCACTGTTCCTGACATCGCGTCTCAACTTGAAGTATGGAAATTCCATCAACGATCAGTATCAACCGCGCAAGTACACGCAGACTGGCGAGTTCAACAATGGTGCTGCGTCGATCAGCAACTGGCAAGGCAACACATTTGTTTCCGAGACGTTCGCCAACTACAACAAACTTTTCAACAACAAACATGAAGTGCGTATCACGGCAGGGTATTCCTATCAACAGGATGTGGTTCGGACTTCCAACCTCGGTGCCAAGGATTTTGTGAACGAGATATTGGGAAATGAAAACCTCGACGCCGGTAATCCGGAACTCAACACTGTTAGCAACAGTCTCACTGAAACCGAATTGGTATCGGGGATTTTTCGCGTTAACTACGGATTCAATGACAAATACCTGGCCACGTTCACTTCGCGGGCAGACGGTTCTTCGAAGTTTGGCAAGAACAACAAGTGGGCGTTTTTTCCTTCGGGTGCACTAAGTTGGAAAGCGCACGAAGAAGCGTTTGTAAAGCAGCTGGATATTTTTGATCAGCTCAAGGTTAGAGCGAGCTATGGCATTTCAGGGAACCAGGGCATTTCACCGTATCAAACGTTGAGCCGCTATGGCATCAGCAACTACTTCAACGATGGCAACTGGGTTACCGTAATTGGTCCCGGCCGGGAAGTGGGGCGCACCGGACAAGACGGCATCGAAGTACTCTGGGGCGGAATACCGAATCCCGATCTGAAGTGGGAGACTACTGCTCAGTTCGATGTTGGCCTCGACATGGCGTTTCTGTCAGATCGCCTGCGTGTGACATTCGACTACTATGAGAAATACACACACGACCTGCTTCAACAGCGAATTCTGCCGCTGTCTTCAGGATATGACCGGATGCTCGTGAACGATGGTTCCATTACCAACAAAGGAATCGAGATTACGCTCGATGGAATCGTTGTTCAAAAGGAGGACCTCAGTGTCAACGCAACACTTATTTACTACCGGAACAGAAATCAGGTGACCGGACTGGGTGACGCAGCCGAATCCGGCAACATGACGGATCCAAAGACGGGCATGCAATTCCGTTATTTTGGAAACAGCATCGAGATGTATCGCGGTTATCCTAACCTGTTGGCTATTGGTCAGCCCGTCAACGTATTTTACGGCTACAAAACCGATGGCATCGTGCAATCGCTGGAAGAAGGCGTTGAGGCGGGCCTTGAAGGAGAACTTGCACAACCCGGGGAATTCAAGTACGTCGACATTAACGGAGATGACGTCATTGACGAGAACGACCGCACCATCATCGGCGATCCGAATCCCGATTTCATGGCAAGCTTGCATCTCGGCGTGAACTACAAGAAACTGGATGTAGGGGTGTTCTTCAACGGCGTCTTCGGAAATGACGTGCTCAACACCCAGGCATTCAATCAGCCAAGCAACCGGCCCTACCGTTGGACTCCCGATAATCCCACCAACGAGTATCCGAGCTTGAAAGACGGTCGTCAGGTAAAAGTTTCTGACTGGTGGATACAGGATGGATCTTTTGTTCGGATTCAAAACCTGAACGTCGGCTATACCCTTGGCCAGCCCGGCGGTGTTTCAGCGAGGTTGTTTATGAATGCCTCCAACGTTTTTACGTTCACCAAATTTAAAGGATATGATCCCGAAGTGGGCACCGATGGCAGATACTGGGGCGGTTATCCGCGACTGAGAAAATGGACCCTGGGTGCAACGTTAACTTTCTAATCGAAAAAGACTATGAAAATCAATAATGCCATTAAAATCCTGCTGGTCACGTTGGTCGTAAGTGCCTGTGACCTGAACGAGGAACCCTACGGGTTTTACTCGGAGGAAAATTTCTTCAGATCTCCTGAAGATGCCGAAGCCGCTATCGGATACGCGTATGATGCGCTCACCTTCCTGGAGTATTCGCGAACCGTGTTCTACCTGGGCGATATGCCGACAGAAGAAGTTAGCCCTAAGCCAGACGAAGGTGCTGGTGCACGGGATCTCGATACCTGGAGAGTAGAGACGTTTTCTACCAATCCCAGCCTGATGAACTTCTTCAAGTATGCGTACATCGCCGTTAACAGGGCGAATGTTGTGCTTGACAAGATACCGCAGACGAACTTCGAGCAATCGGTGAAAGACAAGTATATGGGTGAAGCGTACTTCCTGCGGGCCTGGAACTACTTCAACCTTGTGCGAAATTTTGGGCTCATCCCGATGCACACAACTGCTGTAGGTACGCTGGATCAAACCGCTGCTCCCCGGGCCACGAACCTCGATGAGGTATACAGCCTGATCCTTTCCGATGTCAGGAAAGCCTCGGAATTGTTGACCATCAAGCAGGCCACCGGCCGGGCCGACAAGGTGGCTGCGCAGTCGTTGGCCGCGAAGGTCTATCTTCACATCGCATCCGCCATTGAACACAATGTTCCGTTATACGGAGACATGGACAGGTCTGTCGCCGAGATGTACGACAGTGCGGCCTATTTTGCCGGAAAGGTGGTGAATGATCAGACTGTGTACGGATTTGAGGATGACTTGCTCACCATCTATGATGTTGAACAGCCGAAGGGTAGCGAGCACATCTTCCTGATGTCGATGGATCGATCAGGAGTGATCGAAGGAGACTATTCAAAGATCTCTAAAATGTTCATTCCTTACATTGCAGGTGGCGATATCTACCTCGATGACAAAGACGGCTCCTACACCAAATCACATGATGGTTGGAGTGTTTTTCAAACGAATCCGACATTCCTGAACACTTTTGAAAACGGTGACTTAAGGGCGGACCTGTTGATTGTCGATTCGGTATACAACGCGAAGGGTGAAGTGATTGCGCATTACCCGGGCAGCCTTGAATATCCTTTTACGCGCAAGTATGTTGATCCACTTTTCATCGTCGACAAAACAAGTGTAAAACCTTTCCTTATCCGTTTTAGCGACATCGCGCTGGTTTATGCTGAGGCGGTCGGGCCGACACCCGAAGGCTATGCGCAGATAAACTACATTCGGCAGCGCGCAGGTTTGGGTGATTTGGCGCCGGGATTGGATGTCACAGCTTTCCGCGAAGCGGTGTGGAAGGAGCGCAGTTGGGAGCTGGCATTTGAAGGTAATCGGCTTTATGACCTGCGGCGTTACAACCGCCTCACCACGGTCGTCGAAGAGGCCGCGGGTCTGACGCCGGAACAGGCAGCGTTCTATCCGCTTCCGCAGGTCGAACTCGATTTGAATCAGGCATTGTAAAAGACATTTTTGAATGACAGTCCTATGAAAAATAACAAGAACATCATTGTACTTCTTCTGGCACTGATACCCTTTTCGTGTGTGAATGACCCATGGGAGGACATTGCCGAAGGGGATTGGAACAACGAAAGAAGTGTCATCAATCTGAAGTTTGAGAATCAGGTGGGACAGGCTGAGATTGAGCGAGTCGATGACAAGACCGGTAACATTACGGTTACCATCAATGTTGATGCAGTTCCCGATTTGAGTGCCATCCGCATTGCCAGTATGGAACTTTCCTATGGCGCTACGTCCTCTGTAGCTGTTGGCGAACCGCTCAATTTTGAGAACGAAAATCAAACGGCTTCCTTTACCGTGACCTCGCCTACAGGAAAATCGCGTACATACACTGTTACGGCTACGTCATTTCAGGAAACCATCATTGGAACGTACGCCATCACGGACCTGGTAGTGTATGGCGGCACCGGCCCGGAATATGGAGGTGCTTCGGTGATACCGATGATGAACAAGTCCTGGTTGTGGTCGGCAACCGAAGGCCCTTCCGCGGAGTATGACAACACCCTTACCTTTGAGCTTGAGGGCATAACGGAAGAAGGAAATACTTTCGGAAAACTGATCAACGATGCGGGACCCGACGGGTTATATGCCGACTTTATTTATCTCGGCGATCCACAAACGGATGTTAATCACTTCTATCGGAAAATTCCGAAGGGTGAGGGAACGTGGTTGCGTAACTACGCCACCGGACAGATTGTGTTTACGTTCTCAGATGGAACGACGAGTTCGGCCGTATTGATAGGCGCGGGCACAGAAGACCTTGGAAATGGAAAGTCAAAAACGACTACACACCAGGCACTGACGTTCAGCTTGAATGGTACCGATGACTGGGACAAGATCTATTCCGACTACGACAAGTTTGTAAAACGCCCGCGCAAATTGTGGGTCGATATTGAAAAGCAATAGACGGTGGACATGAAAACGCATATGCTGCTGATCGCGCTGCTTGTGTCGGCTTGCGCGTGTTCCGACGAGGGAACGCCCGCGCCGGACGACGACAAGAATGGCGCTGATGAAGAAGTGACAATTCGGTTGGTTGATGCAGATGCGACACCAGAGACCAAAGCGTTGTATTCTAATCTTTGGAAAATCCAGGACTTGGGCAAGGGATTCATGTTTGGTCACCACGACGATCTCATTTATGGACGTGATTGGATACAACAGCCCGGAGGGTCGGATGTGAAAGAAGTTTGCGGCGACTACCCGGCAGTATTCAGCGTCGACTTTGCGGAAATTATGGATGACCGCTTCGAGACGAGTACACTTAATGCTGACCGAAGGCGAACAATCCTTGAGGCCCGAAGCCGCGGCGAAGTCATTACTGCCTGCGCACATATCAACAATCCATTAACGGGCGGCGACTCTTGGGACAACTCGGACAATACGGTCGTCAAGGAAATCTTGCGCGACGGGAGTGATGTGCAAGTTGAATTCAAATCATGGCTCGACCGACTGGCGGCATTCGTCAACGACCTGAAGGATGACAATGGGAACCTTATCCCGATCATTTTTCGTCCGTTCCATGAACATACGCAAACCTGGTCGTGGTGGGGTAAGAGCTGTACTACGCAGGAGGAGTTTATTGGCTTGTGGCGCTTTACGATCGATTACCTCAAAAATGAAAAGGGCGTACACAGTTTGATCTATGCCATCTCACCGCAGTTGGATGTGGCAAGCTCTATCGACAACCTGCTATACCGTTGGCCAGGTGACGACTACGTCGACTTTATTGGCATGGACGCGTACCATGGGACCAATACCGCGGCACTTTCCCAAAACGTCAAGAATCTCGCGCAACTGTCTAAAGACAAGAAGAAGCCGTGCGGTGTTACAGAGACCGGCATTGAAGGAATCAGAAAAGGCGATGGATCTGACTACGCGGATTACTGGACAAAAGAAATTCTAACTCCGGTAATCGGCAAAGATATCAGTATGGTCGTGATGTGGAGGAACAAGTATGATCCGGCACACACGGGACATCATTTTTATGGTCCCTGGGTCGGACACAGTTCGGCGAGCGACTTTGTTAAATTTTATGAGAGCTCTTTTACACTTTTTAGCGCTGACTTGCCTGATATGTACCAAATGGCTGCAGGCGTAATTGTAGAGTGACCCAATAGCAAAATGAATTACATTTTTAAAACAGACAAGACCACCCGTTACCGGTTCCCTACCCATATCAATGATCTCGTGATGGATCGTTCTGAAGCAATGTTTTCAGAGGTTTTCATCGTTGTTATCGAGCCGGAAAAGGCACCGCCTTTACACAGGCACAATGATACAGAGCAGATCTTTTATGTTCTTGAGGGCCGCGGAACGCTTACCATTGGAAAGGACGATCAGCAGGAGCATGAAGTGCAACCGGGTGACGTCGTAAGAATTCCTGTCTCTGCCTGGCATTCGATTCAGGCAAATGGCGACCAAACGTTACGTTACCTTGCCATTGACTGTTTCGGCGATAAGAAAAACGCCGACGAGCCCACCTGGGAATCTCATGTAAAAGTACTGTGCAAGGAGCAAGGCTGGGATTTCAATTCAGTAAAGAACTAGATTAATCGATGCGATATGTGGGAAAAGAATAGCAAGGTTTTTACTTGCCTGGCCATACTATTGGCGCTGAGTTTTGACGGCCAGGCACAAAGGATTCCTGAAACGATCGTCTACGGCACCGTCTACAACATTTTTCACGACCGGTTCTCAACGGACGAGGTTTTCAGTCGGACCGTGGCGGAAGATATGCGAAACATCAGGCAAGCCAACTTTAATCTCGTCATGCCTTTTCCTTTCGGACAATGGAATGTCGAAACCCGTCAGCCAGATTGGGAGCGGACCGATGTTCTTGTGGATGCGCTCGAAGAAAACGACCTGATGTTGATGCCCATCATGCTGAAGTCAACCCACCGCGCGTATCTGCCGACCTGGAGGTGGGTGGAAATACCGGACGCGGTTCGTGAGTTTCCCGAAGTAAGCCGAACCTCCGAGGATGTGAAGTACATGCATCCCGAGGTGTTGAAGGAAATAGAAGCCTATTTTAAAAGTGTAGCAGCGCGATACGGCAAACGTTCGTCGCTCGTAGGATACAACCTTTGGAATGAAGCGCATTATGAATCGATCGATGAGATTACCATTCCAAAGTTTCGCGAATGGCTGGAGGATAAGTATGGATCGCTGAAAGAACTTAACCGCGTTTGGGCTGAAGACTATAGCCAATGGAGTCAGATTACGCCGCTGATGAGCCGCAACTGGGAGTCGTCTATGGCGCAGATCGACTGGGACCTCTTCCGGTTTGCGAACAACGGTGATATCGCTTCCTGGGCTTATCAGACCATGCGCAAGTATGATAGTGTACATTTTAACACCATCAACACGGTTGGGACGGTGATCAACAATCCGAACAAGAATCAGTGGAGCGTAGACGGCCGCCAGATTGCACCCCATACCGATGTATTCGGGATTTCTTTCTATCCCGACAAATACATGAACAGGCATAAGAAGCCGATGCCTTACTGGCAATACAGTTCGATGTATGACGTAACCCGAAGTGATGCAGGACAGAGGCCGTGGTATCTCGTCGAGGCGCAGACGAATCAGCAAAACGGGATGGGGCTGTTTCAGTTCATGAGTTACGATGACATTCATCTCTTGTCGTGGATGGCTTTCGCAGACAACTGCAAAGGGATTGTGTTTTGGAAATGGAAACCGTTCTATCGTGGTCAACAGGCCTTCGGACGTGGGCTAACGTATGCGGATGGAACGCTGGCACCACGTGGAGAAGCTGCAAAGGACGTAGGCAGTGTCTTAAAAAAGTATGGAAAACTTCTGTTTGATTTTCAGCTGAAGCCCGCGGAGGTGGGAATACTTTATGACATCGTCGCGCTGCAAAAATCACTGGAAGCAGCCGATAACCCTGCCAGTAGGAACACGACAGACTTTTTTATGAACGAAAGTTTTGAAGGGACCTACAAGGCCTTGTTTGATAAGAATGTGACGGTAGATGTTGTTCGCACAGACATGCCGTTGTCAATGAAGCTGCTAGAAAAATACAAGATACTATTTCTGCCCTACCAACTAGTCATCCGTGATGACGTGGCAGAGATGTTAAAGGAGTATGTCAGGAATGGCGGTTGGCTTGTTGCCGATGCACGAAGCGCGATTATGGATCAATACGATTTCGGTTTTCCTGAGAATCCGGGATTTGGCCTGGATGCGGTTTTCGGCGCACGGCGTCTTGATCTTTATGCCGCCGATAGTGTGTTCACGCTAAATGTTGTTGAGAATGAACTTTTCGATGAGTCCTTTACAAAAGGCGATACACTGAACGGCATCTACTTTCAGGAGAAGCTTCGACTGCTAGAAGGCGGCGAAGTGATGGCGCGATTTAAAAACGGAGATCCGGCGGTCGTGTTTAACAAGGTAGGTAAGGGTATGGCCGTGCTGAGCGCTGTTCCTCTGGGTGGAAGTTACTACCACGGCCTTGAGCGTGCGGGTGACCTGATTTCCGGTTTGGCTTTTCGCGCGGGCGTTGCCCCATCGGCGCATGTGTCGTCCACCGCAGACACCGACGGTTTAATGATTAAGGTGCATACCAATGACACAAACGAAGCGCTTGTCTATGTGATCAATACATCCGGAAAACCATTTAGCGGAAGCATTCGTATCCCTCGCGCTCAAAGGCGTCCACGCCAGGCTACCGAACTTATTCAAGACAAACGCACTGCATTTAAGGTCGATAAGCAAGACGTTTTGTTCGACGTCGACATTTCCCCGTATAGGACTCAGGTTTATCATTTAAAATAAGATGGCCGTGACGCGTGATATCGAAAGCATGACGCCGAGAACTACCCCCTTCATTCGCCCGATCCGATGAACAGAATCAAATTGTTGATCGCCTCTTTATTGCCCGGCTTGTTTTTGGTCGGCTTTAATATCGGAACAGGCAGTGTGACGGCCATGGCCAAGTCGGGTGCGCAGTACAACATGTCGCTCACCTGGGCGGTTGCATTCTCGTGCTTTATCACCTTTTTCCTCATCAATCTTTTTGGAAAGTTCACGCTGGTAACGGGCGAGACGGCACTCTCGGCATTCAGAAAACACCTGCATCCCGGCGTTGGATTATTCTTTGTCGTCGGGCTTACCGTGAATGTCTCCGGTAGTGTGATGGGTGTAATGGGCATCATTTCCGATGTGTGCTATGAAATGTCCAAGACCTGGGTGGACGGCGGTATTGCGCCCGTCTACTTCGCAGTCTTTTTTATCGGGTTGGTATATGTGCTGTTCCTGACCGGAAAAACGAAATCATTTGAAAGGGCACTCGCCATCATGGTGGCGATCATGGCGGTGTGCTTTATCGCCAACTTCTTTATGCTGATGCCGCCATTCCAATCGCTGTTGAGTGGAATGGTGCCCCGCATGCCTGAACCGATTCCGGGTACTGGCGACAAACCCTACCTGGTGGTTGCTTCCATGGTGGGTACAACCGTCTTCTCCGGACTGTTCATCGTGCGAACGATTCTCGTTCGCGAAGCCGGTTGGCAGTTGAAAGATTTGATAGTACAACGTCGTGATGCGATTGTTTCAGCCGTGCTGATGTTCGTGATCAGTGTTTGCATTATGGGATCCGCAGCGGGCGCCCTGTACAATCGCGGCGTGACGTTGGACCATGCCGCACAAATGTTGACACTACTGCAACCCCTCGCCGGGTCATTTGCCAGCGTGATATTTGCCATTGGCCTGATCGCGGCCGGCGTTTCCTCCCAGTTTCCTAATGTCATTTTGTTGCCGATGCTTCTGAGCGACTATCGAAACACCAAACTTGACATGAAGAAAGTGTCGGTGAAATGGATCGTGCTGGTCATGTCGTTGCTTGGACTGGTCGTTCCGGTGTTTAACGCTGCGCCGGTTTCTGTCATGATTGCCTCGCAGGCATTCGGAGCGGTGCTGCTGCCCTTCACAGTCATCTCGATGATGATTCTTGGAAACAACAGGAAGTTGATGAAGAGCCATGCTTTTAGCGTGGGGGTGAATGCCATGATGATTGTGATCTTATTGTTTGCAGGATTTATGGCGTACAACGGTATCGCAGGCATTACTGAGTTATTGGCTAAAGGTTAAATATAAGTTGTTAATGGGTTTGAAGAAGTATTCTAACTATTTGTTTATGGGATCATTTGTCAGACTGGGTTTGTTCGGTTTGTTTCTTGTCAGCTTGTCAGGTTGTGGCAATGATGTAATCAAACGTTACACCTTGCTCACCGATGGAGTCGTGCAATACGAAAAAGCTGAGTTCGAGATTGTGGTAGGCGAGACGTTCGCAAACCCGTACGATCAAAGGGAGGTGGCACTGAACATGATCTTGACGAGCCCTTCGGGAAATTCTGTATTTCTTCCATGCTTTTTCGATCGTGAGATTAGCGATGGATCCGTTTGGATCGCGCGGTTTGCGCCGCGGGAGGCGGGCAAATACCAATACCATTTTCAACTGCTGAGAAAGGGTGCTGATGAAGCCCTTTCGATGACGGGCACGCTGGTGGCTGATCGCTCCGAGCAGGATGGGTTTCTTCACATTCACGATTTTTGGACGCTGCGTTTTGATTCTGGAAAGCCTTTTCGCGGAATCGGTGAGAACGTCGGATGGGAGCCCCGGTCGTTCAGTGATCCTAAATGGAACTATGATTACCTGCTTCCCAAGCTCGCGCACAATGGCTCGAATTTTTTTCGATCATGGATGGCGCCTAACAATTTTCCGTTGGAATGGAAAACCGTTCGGAATACCAATCGCTATAGCAACACGGATGCCTATTTTAATCCAGGCGGTGTTCAACGACTTGATGAGATCGTGACGATGGCGGATTCGCTTGGTCTCTATATGATGCTCGCATTTGATTCGCACAATACGCTAATCGAGGGTAATCAATGGGAAATTCACAATTACAACGTAGCCAACGGTGGCCCTGCGCGCAACCCCGAAGCGTTCTTTACCTCGGCCGAGTCGAGGGAAAAGTACAAGAATCGCCTGCGCTACATCGTAGCACGATGGGGTTACAGCACAAGCATTGGGGCCTGGGAATTTTTTAACGAGATTGACAATGCTGCGTTTACACGCCAGGATAGCACGATCATTCCGCATGATGCGATCACCAGCTGGCATAAAGAGATGGCCGCCTATTTGAAGGAGATCGACCCCTACGATCATATCGTCACGACAAGTGTTTCGCATCGTGAAATTGATGGGTTGTATGCGCTGAAGGAACTTGATCTGAACCAAATGCACATCTATAAACGCACCGGACGAATCCCCTCGGGAATCAGACGATACGTTAAAGAATATGATAAGCCTTTTAGTTGGGGAGAGTTTGGCTATGAATGGGATTGGAATAAGGACTTCGAGGTAATTGGTGATGAGATGGACTTTGACTACAAGCGCGGCTTGTGGTATGGCCTGTTCTCACCGACGCCGATACTGCCCATGAGTTGGTGGTGGGAGTTTTTTGATGCCCGCGGAATGACGCCCTATTTTCGCAACGTACGTGAGATCAATGACCGGATGCTGAAGGCCGGCAACGGAGACTTTGAAGAGGTGGCGGTCACCAGTGCCGGATGCGAGGCGTTTGCTGTAAAGTGTGGGGAAACGTACTTCGTCTATCTTCTCAATAATAGTGCTGTAGGTATGGTCTCAAAGCCTAAGCTCGATGCCAATCTTCCGAGTGCGTATGCATTGGAGTATTTCACACCAGCAGACGGGCAGTACAGACCTGCCGAAAGGGATCCTGAAATTACAGACAACGGCATTGTTTTACCACTGATGAAGTTGAGCCCCAGGGAAGAAGTCGTCGTCATTTTGGCCCCTGCCGGCCTTGAACTTTCACCGCAAAAGCGCTGACGCGCTGAGCTTTTTTTTGAGGCGCTGCGTTCTCTCTCATCGGCTTGTTTGAACGCATTGCCTGTGGAGACAAAAGAACGCACAGAGATCGGGGCTTCTACATCAAAAAACTTTGCGTCCTCAGCGCCCTCGCGCCTTTGCGGTGAAAAGGCCTGCTCTTGAAACCAGGCCGAAATTATTGTAAATTGAAACCTACATCAGCCAACCGCCAACAACCAACCGCTAACCCCATGAAGACCCTTTCCGCATCGATGATTCTGGCACTCATCTGCTTCACCCTGTATGGGTGGAGAGCCAACTGGGGTTTCTTCGCACATAAGAAGATCAACCGGCTCGCCGTGTTCACGTTGCCGCCGGAGATGATCGGATTTTATAAAGCCAACATCACTTATATAACAGAGTCGGCGGTCAATCCCGACAAACGGCGGTATGTTGTTCCAGAGGAAGCGCCGCGGCATTATCTTGATGCAGATCACTACGGCGACAGTGTATTCCAGATCCTTCCACACAGATGGGATGACGCAGTGGAACGTTTCACCGAAGACACGCTGCAGGCTTATGGCGTACTTCCCTGGCATATATGGCGTATGTATACGCGCCTGCGTGATGCGTTTGCTGTTCGCGATCCGGCGCGGATTCTTAAACTGTCGGCGGAGTTGGGCCATTACATCGCTGATGCGCACGTGCCCTTGCACACCACCGAAAACTACAACGGTCAGTTGACGGATCAGGAGGGTATTCACGGTTTTTGGGAGTCGCGTTTGCCGGAAGTGTTCAGCGATGAGTACGGATTTTTTGTCGGTCGTGCCGAATACATCGAACATCCGGGGACTGCTGTATGGAACGCTGTCGCCGCATCTCATTCACTGGTGGAGGACGTCCTTCGCGAGGAAAAAATACTCGGGAAGCGCTACGGGGAAAAGAAGTTTTCATTTGAAACACGAGGTAATGTAACAGTGCGCGTCTATGCGATGGACTACACGCGTGCATATCATCGCGTCCTCAATGGCATGGTCGAACACCAGATGCGAGCTGCTGTCAAGATGATTGGCGACTTCTGGTTCACGGCATGGGTCGAGGCCGGGCAGCCTGATTTACAGGCCTTGATCGACTACGAGCCTTCCGAACAAGAGCTGCGCGAGAATCGCGAGGCACTGCGGCAATTGCGTGGGGGCGATTTTAAGGGGCGTGTACATGAAGAAGAGGGTGAATAAAAAAGACGGTATTCTTTTTACCTTTGAATATCATTTCGCGTGATTTCGACTGAACATTTCTGTTTATCTTCAACGACACGCCATGATCAATATCTATGATTTTATCCGTGCGCATTCCAGTTCTTTCGACCAATTGAGATTTGGTGACAATGGCGACATCTTTATCGATTACCTCTGTCCCATTAAAGAAAATAAAGCACGTGTTTGGACAGACATGAACTGCCTGATGTATGTCATGGAGGGTGCAAAGGGCTATGCGTCAATGGACTATTATCACGAGTCGGCAGCGTCGCAGGTGCTCTTTATAAGAAAAGGGGGCTACATGCTGCATCAGCGATTTGAGAATCCGTATCGGGCACTCATTTTTATGTTTGCTGACGCATCGCTGAAGTCGTTCTTTGCTGAATATCCGTATCTGCTTGCTGAAAGGGTCGCGACTGAAGCCGACTTTATGAGTCAGCCTGTCGTGCTGGAGTTGCCGTCGTCTCCGTTTATTGCGTCTACCTTTTCCTCGGCGCTGGATCATTTGAAGCACCCCGTTCCTGAGAGTCACGTCTCGCTCAAATTGAAGTTTAGAGAGTTGTTGGTGGACATGCTGCGCGAGAAGCGTTCCAATCCTTTTTATGTGTACCTTTCCTGGCTTTGTGATGATGAAAAGCTTTCATTCATGAAGCTCATGCGTGAGAATGCGCATTGCCACTTCACCATCGAAGAACTCGCGCGCGTTTCGGGGATGAGTCTTTCATCATTCAAGCGTGTCTTCAAAGGCAGTTTTGGGATGTCGCCCGGAAAGTGGCTCGACCAACAGCGCATCTCAAGCGCCATTGCGTTGCTTGTGAATACGTCAAAGACAATATCGGAGATTGCTTTTGATCTTGGCTACAGCGATGCTTCTGCGTTTACAAGGGCCTTCAAACGCGCGACCGACAAGAATCCCGCGTACTATCGGAGGAAGCATTATTCTGAGTCCAAATGAAGGCCGATAAGGTCGTCCCTCCGGGACTTTATTCGTTATGCCGGCGTTGTTTCTACCATATGGTCGTCCCTACGGGACTTTGTTCGTTATGCCGGATGTTTTTCTACCATATGGTCGTCCCTACGGGACTTTGTTCGTTACGCCGAATGTTTTTCTACCATATGGTCGTCCCTACGGGACTTCGTGCGTTATGCCGAATGTTTTTCTGCCATAAGGTGTCCCTACGGGACTGCGTGCGCTATGCCGAGCGTTGTTTCTACCATACGCTTGTCCCTACGGGACTTATAGGGTCACCTTGAATGTTTTTCTACCATAATGTCGTGCCTAGGACCTGGTGGAATTCGTGATTACGTCTTCGCGATGAACGTGCCATACAGGACTTTTCCAATATCTACAAACAAAATCCCGTAGGGATGGCCTTATGGTAGCCACGACGCGTTAATGGTGGATTGAAATCCCGTAGGGATGACCTTATGTGTTCGATGCAGGCCTTGTGATGTTTGAAGACATATTGAAATAGAAATGGTGTACAGCGTTGTTATAATGAAGGCCGATAAGGTCGTCCCTCCGGGACTTTGTTCGTTATGCCGGCGTTGTTTCTACCATATGGTCGTCCCTACGGGACTGCGTGCGCTATGCCGAGCGTTGTTTCTACCATACGCTTGTCCCTACGGGACTTATAGGGTCACCTTGAATGTTTTTCTACCATAATGTCGTGCCTAGGACCTGGTGGAATTCGTGATTACGTCTTCGCGATGAACGTGCCATACAGGACTTTTCCAATATCTACAAACAAAATCCCGTAGGGATGGCCTTATGGTAGCCACGACGCGTTAATGGTGGATTGAAATCCCGTAGGGATGACCTTATGTGTTCGATGCAGGCCTTGTGATGTTTGAAGACATATTGAAATAGAAATGGTGTACAGCGTTGTTATAATGAAGGCCGATAAGGTCGTCCCTCCGGGACTTTGTTCGTTATGCCGGCGTTGTTTCTACCATAAGGTCGTCCCTCCGCGACTTCGTTCGTTACGCCGAATGTTTTTCTACCATATGGTCGTCCCTACGGGACTCGTGCGCTATGCCGAATGTTTTTCTACCATAAGGTGTCCCTACGGGACTTGGTAAATCGGGGATCGTGTGGCGGTTTCTAATAGGGTAGTCCCTCTGGGACTTAATGCCGAGCTTCCATCTCCAGGATGCCCTCGATAACGCGCGCATCCGTTTGCCCGAAGACGTTGCACCCGCTTGCGTTTGTGCGGGGCAAACCGTTTGTAGTACCACGTTTACACCGGGTTAGCACCCGGCGCTATTCATATTGAACCCTTATCAGGGTTCTAAGACAACGTTATTTCTGAACGAGAAGTCGTTTGAGAGCGAAGGTTTAGCGCTGGAATTCGCGAGCGAAGGCTTTCGTGGAACAGAGACGTTGCCCGTTTGCCGATTGTCAATTGCCAATTGCCAATTGGAGTGAAGGGTCCGTGCGTGGAGAAAAGATGTTCCCTTGCGTTATGGGGTCTTTCGCTTACGCACTTGCCGACACCAGCCCTACGGGCTCCCGCTCAAGATGACAGCATTGGAGGGGTAGGGCTCTGATTGCCGATTGTCAATTGC
>CAYMWA010000014.1:7306-9605 GCA_964393795.1 uncultured Roseivirgaceae bacterium | reverse complement strand
CGCTCAAGATGACAGCATTGGAGGGGTAGGGCTCTGATTGCCGATTGTCAATTGCCGATTGCCAATTGGAGCGAAGGGTCCGTGCGTGGAGAAAAGATGTTCCCTTGCGTTATGGGGGTCTTTCGCTTACGCACTTGCCGACACCAGCCCTACGGGCTCCCGCTCAAGATGACAGCATTGGAGGGGTAGGGCTCTGATTGCCGATTGTCAATTGCTGATTGCCAATTTAGTGCAAAGAGTACGTGCGCGGAGCACAATACACCCTCACGGTGACCTGAAATGACCGGATAATGAACCGTTTTGACATAGCGAAACGTCGGGGTCGCCATAATTTTGATTTAAAAGAATTGATCACCATTAAATTTTATCGCTATGAAAAAATTCATCATCGAAAGGAACATTCCGTCTGTTGGGTCGCTTCAGGGACAAGAGTTGAAAGCGGCTTGCCAGAAATCAAATGACACCCTTGACAGCCTCGAAGGTAAAGCCCAATGGCAACACAGCTACGTTACGAAAGACAAACTGTATTGCATCTACATCGCCGAAGACGAGGCTGCCGTGAAAGAACACGCCGCAAAATCCGGATTTCCCGCCGATCGGATTGAAGTAGTCCGCAATATCATCGACCCCGTTTCAGCGGGATAACACTGGATAGAAGCTACGCCTCGCGGTCCGTGCGCCACGCGACCGCGAGCGTTGCCCACCTTTCCCACCTTTCAAACCTTTCAAACCTTTCCATCCTTTCCATCCTTTCCAACCTTTCCAACCTTTCAACCTTTCAAACCTTCCCAACCTTTCCTACCTTTCCATCCTCTCAAACCTAACAAAGCCTCAAAACTTTGAATACCTGCCGTTACCTCTGGTTTGGACTCATGGTGGCCTTCACCAGTACGCTGCACGCTCAGGGTGTTGTCGAGGTCGACGATACGGTCGACGAACGAAACTTCATGCCGAATCAGCTGGCATACCTTATCGATTCAACAGATGTGCTCACTTTTGAGGACGTCTCTTCACCTGCGTTTGCCGGAAGGTTTCAGACGCATCGAGCCTATCAAAACAAGGACTTTCAAATCAACGCTTCTTACTGGGTCCGATTGCCCATTCGTCATACAACGGAGACGAAGAAGATCTGGCTGCTCGAATTCTATGACCAAACGATCGACTATCTCGATGCCTACGTACCGCAGTTGGACGGCTCTTACAAGAAGATCGCTATGGGTGACAAGCTCCCTTTTGATCACCGTAGCTTCCATCACAAGAACTTCGAGATTCCGCTCGATATGAAGTCGGACACCGTTATGGTGTATTACTTCAGGATCCAGTCAGGAGGGTTTGCCGACGTGCGCATCGGTTTCCGGTCGATTAATCGTTTCACGTATTGGGCCATCAATGAGTATTTCCTCTTCGGTACCTTCTATGGGATGATCCTCATCATCAGTCTCTATAATTTTCTCGTTTTCCTCGCGATAAAAGAGATCAAGAATGTCTACTACATCCTCTACATTTTAAGTGTTGCCGCGTACGCGATGAGTTATGATGGGATTGGATTCCAATACCTTTGGCCTCAGCATCCTGAATGGAATGACTACGCTACCGGCGTCACCCTCTACTCGGTCATCTTGTGGAGTTTGATTTTTACGAGACGCTTTCTCAGGACGAAGGCGAAAGTGCCCATGCTCGATACCGCGCTGAAGTGGACGATTGTTCTTCGTTCTGTTTTCTTTGCTGCCGAAATTTCGCTCTTTCCCGAACTGTTGACGTATCGCAACATTGAGATCATTCCGTTGTCGTTGATTTTTTACAGTGCCATTGTCGTGTGGAAGCGTGGCTATCGGCCCGCACGCTTTTTCGTAATGGCTTACGGAATCCTGTTTGCCGGCTTCTTTATTCGCTCACTCGTGTATTTCAACATTCTGCCGTTTACCACGGCCACGCACTACAGCCTTCACTTCAGTTTCGTTCTGGAAATGTTGTTTCTCACATTTGCGATGGGCGATCGTATTCGCATCCTCAAGGCGATGCGCGACCGCGCGCTCAAGCGCATCATCCAGCAACATGAAGCCAACATGCTGCTGAAAGACAAGGTCAATCGCGAACTGGAGCAAAAGGTGCTGGAGCGCACGATGCAGCTCAACGCTAATAATCAGGAGCTGGAGGCGATGAATGATCAGCTGAAGCGGCAGGCATTTGAGATTAACCAGATCAACTCCATGCTTGACCTCGACAACTGGAAGTTGAAGAACAGCATCCGCGAGGTGCTGAATGAACGGTTGATGGAGAAGACGATGGACTACGCGCA
>CAYMWA010000014.1:0-7206 GCA_964393795.1 uncultured Roseivirgaceae bacterium | reverse complement strand
TAGAATCCGCAAAACCCCACGGACGTTTCTTCTGAAAACAGTCCTGAATCGTCTGAAATCAGTGTTTTTATTGCGCTAAAAGGTGCGGCCAAATTGAAATGCCGCAACCAGGTCGATCGCCTGTTAATTGCGATTTTTCTGTGTTGGCATGAGCCTTTTACCAAAATTTCTATTACAAACTAATCTATCGGTGTATGAAAAAATCAATACTGATCATTTTGTCAGGCCTTTTGTCACTATCGGCCTGGGCTCAGGAAAGAGTAGTCACCGGCACCGTCACAGATGCTTCAGACGGACTGCCAATACCCGGTGTAAATGTGGTCGTACAAGGGACGACCAAAGGAACAACAACAGACATTGATGGGAATTATTCCATCCAATTGATGCCTGACGAGAACACGCTCGTCTATTCGTTTGTCGGATTTGCGTCCCAGACTGTCGAAGTGGGGGCACAATCCGTCATCAACATCTCACTGGAACAGGATGTGATGGCACTTGAGGAGGTGGTCGTGGTGGGTTACGGAACGCAGCGTAAACGCGATGTGACCGGCTCGATCACTTCAATAAAAGGGGCGGAAATCGCAGACAAGCCCAACGCCAACCCGCTCAACTCCATTCAGGGACGTGCGGCAGGGGTGACGGTAACCAACAGCGGCGTTGCAGGGGAGGCGCCTACCATCCGCATTCGCGGAGTGGGTTCCATCAGCAACACGAATCCGCTCTACGTTGTTGACGGCATCTTTACCACCAATATCGACTTCCTCAACCCGAACGATATCGCCTCGATGGAAATCCTGAAAGACCCGTCCTCGTTGGCCATGTTCGGTGTTCAAGGTGCGAACGGCGTCATCATCATCACGACCAAGCGGGCGCAGGCAGGCGAGACGAATGTGAACTTTAGTTCCTATGTGGGTATTCAAAGGGTCACTAACAAGATAGATGTAGCCAATGCAGCTGAATTCAAAACGCTCTATAGTGAACAGCTGGCCCATCTTAACAGTGCACCATTTGATTTCAGCTCGTACACAGCAGATACCGATTGGCAGGACCTGATCTTTCGCGATGCCATCATCAACAATAACAGCCTCAGCATAACGACGGGCAGTGAACGCAATCAGGCTACCTTCAGTATCAACTATTTCAGGCAAGACGGGGTGGTGAAGTACGACAGCTACCGAAGATATACCGCGCACCTCCGCGATGAATTTACGGTGAATGACCATATAAAGCTTGGTGCGGATCTTAGCCTGTTTCGATTTGACCGTGATCCGTATCGCGATGGGGCCGTGAGAGGTGCGTTGTGGGCAGCACCGGTTTATGCCCCGCAAGATGAAAACGGAAACTGGAATCCAGGACCGTCGTTTCAGCGTGCGCAGGTGGGCAACCCCTACGCCTTTACACAGATTTTTCGCGACAAGACGATCAGCAACGGCTATCGACTTGTCGGCTCACTTTTCGCGGAAATCAACTTCCTGAAGGACTTTACCTGGCGGTCTGCTTTTTATACCGACCTCGGATTCAACAATACGCGCAGCTATGAGCCCCTTTACGAAATCGGTACGGGTGACACGCGCGCCCAGTTCAACGAAATCACCAGCGTATCGCAGCGGGAAGAAGATTTCACAACGTGGCAGATGGACCACACCCTGACGTACGCGCACAACTTTAACGAGACGCATGACATCACATTGCTCGCCGGTGTGACGCAGCAATTGAGAGGAAGCGACTTTCTTTCCGGTGGCAGGCAAAGCAGGAGCCCGCTCAATATTCCGGACGATCCAGACTTCTGGTACCTGGGCATTGGCGCCAACGACGTCACACGCACCAATGACGGCGGCGCGGAAGAACAGGCGTTCCTTTCCTATTTGTTTAGGGTGAACTACGCCTATCGGAACAAGTACCTGCTCAATGCATCCTTCCGACGGGATGGTACCTCCAAGTTTTCCCCTAACAAGCGCTGGGGTAATTTTCCGTCGATCGGCGCCGGATGGGTGATCACGGAAGAACCGTTCTTCAGAGACCAGAATGTGCTGGGATTTCTCAAGCTAAAAGCTTCATGGGGACGACTCGGTAATGACAAAGTTGGAAACTATCTATTTTATCCCGTGCTCAACACAGGCGTAACGGCCGTGTTTGGCGAGAATGTCTATCCCGCGGCTGTGCCGGAGTATATTCCGAATCCCAATATTCATTGGGAAGTGGTTGAAGGAACAGATGTGGGCTTCGAGGCGGTGGCTGTCGATGACCGCTTGAGCGTCGAGTTCGATTACTACAACAGGGAAACGCAAGACATCCTTGTTAGACTCACTATTCCAGGCGCGGTGGGTGCTGATCAGTCGCTGACCAATGCCGGTACAATTGTCAACCGCGGATTCGAGGTGACGCTGGGTTGGAATGATAACATCAGCGACGACCTTGCCTATGATATCGGTGCCAACTTCACTACCGTGCACAATGAGGTTACATCGATTGGCGACAACATCGGCTACAGCATTATCGAGGGCCCTTCCCGCACGGCGATCGGTCATCCCGTTGGTGCGTTCTTCGGATACATTCAGGAGGGCATCTTCCAAACGGCGGAAGAAGTGGCCGCATCACCGCAGGCCGGAAGTGCACGTCCCGGCGATATCCGCTTCAAGGACGTTGAGCCTGACGGCGTGCTCGACGAAAATGACAGAACGTATATCGGCTCGCCAACACCTGACTTCATTTTTGGCGGATCGCTCGGTGTGAACTTCAGAAACTTTGAACTCAGCATCGATGTGCAGGGTGTGGCCGGCAATGAGATTTACAAGCAGCGCCAGACGGCGACGTTCGCCATCCTGAACTATGAGCGAAACCGACTCGGCAGGTGGGTCGGGCCCGGCACGTCGGATAAGGAACCGATTCTGGACAACACACGCTCAAAGAATTTCGAGGCCTCTACCTACTTCCTCGATCCGGGCGATTACTTCCGCGTTCGCAATGTTACCCTCGGATATAATTTCGGAAGCGGATTGCTCGACCGCCTGCGCATGAACAGCGCAAGGGTCTATGTCAGTGCGCAAAACCTTGTGACGTTCACGAAGGCCACTGGCTATTCGCCGGAAGTGGGTGGTAGTCCCGTTGCATTCGGGGTCGACAATGGAACGTATCCCATTCCTGCTACTTATTCTGTAGGCGTTAACCTGAATTTCTGAAACCTTGAAAGACATTGATATGAAAACCTATTTTAATCGGATCGTCATCACTTGTGTCTGCATCGGCATGCTCATTGGATGCGAAGACTTTCTCGACAGGGAACCGCTCGGCCGGTATACATCGGATACGTACCCCACGGGTGGCTTAACGCAGTTTGTGTACGGCATGTACTCGGAGTTGCGTTCCTACGGGGTACATGCCTTTCCGTTTGTCGGCATCACCAGCATCACTTCCGACGATGCGGACAAAGGCAGTACGCCGGCGGATGCGCCCGCGCAACTTGAACTTGACAACTTCACGGTGACACCTACCAATGGATTAGTAAATACATTCTATACAGCACACTACACGGCCATCAACAAGGCGAATGTTGTTTTGGATCAGGCTGACTCGCTGCTCAGCGCGGAGGGCGTTTCGCAGGAAGACTATGACCGGTCGACCGCGGAAGCCAGGTTTGTGCGAGGCTACCTTTACTTTAACCTGGTGCGAACCTTTGGTGGAGTTCCGAAAGTAGTGTCACTTGTTACCGAGCAGGAGAATTTTAACATCCCGCGCGCGAGTGCAGCGGAGATTTATGAACTGGTGGTCGAAGATCTTCAGTATGCGGCGCAGTATCTGCCCGTATCCTGGGATGCAGCCTTCATTGGAAGGCCGACGCAAACAGCGGCTCAGGGAATGCTCGCAAAAGTCTACGCGTATCAGAACAACTGGACCGGGGCATTGCAGTCAGCGCAAAGTGTCATCACCTCCAACCAGCACAACCTGAGCACGCCTTATTCGGAAATTTTTACGGAGCGCGGCGAAAACAATCCGGGGTCAATATTTGAAATTCAGAACATCCGCAATGAGAGCTATGACTACGGCAGCCAGTATGCGGAAGTGCAAGGCGTGCGGGGCGCTGGAGCGTGGGATCTCGGCTGGGGCTTTAACGTGCCCTCCCAGGAGTTGCTCGACGCGTATGAGCCCAATGATCCGCGCATGGAGGCAACGGTCCTCTTTGCCGGCGAAACGACGCCTTACGGCGAAACACTTCCTACGGATCTTCCCAATCCGCGCTACAACCAGAAGGTGTACACCGATCCAAGCTATCGCACTGCGGCCAACAGCCAGCACGCGCAATGGGTAAACATTCGCATCCTCCGCTATGCGGATGTTGTTCTGCTGGCGGCTGAGGCTGCCAACGAACTCGGTCAAACGGACCTGGCATTGGAATATCTGGAGATGGTTCGCGCACGAGCACGCGGAGACAACGCTGCCATACTGCCGGAAATAACGGAACGCGACCAGGCTGCCCTTCGCGACCTCATTCGCCATGAAAGAAGAATTGAGCTTGCTATGGAGCACGACCGGTTCTTCGACCTTGTCCGCTGGGGCATTGCAGAGGAGGTACTGCACGCTGCCGGGAAGACCGGATATGTGGCTGGCAAGAATGAGTTGATGCCGATCCCGCAGGATGAGATAGACAGATCCGCGGGAGTACTTACGCAAAATCCTGGCTACTGATATTCAAACATATGATCGATATGAAAGTCTTTAAATCTATCTTAAGCGTGGCGCTGCTCATTTTCGTGGGCAGCTGCCAGCCGGAAGAAGTGGTCGTCAACACGGCTCCTGTTTTTGTGGCGTCCTTCAACGTAGACGGAACGGATGCCGATACAGGTGAGGCGGTGTCCAAGCCGATAGGGGATAACGAAACCGGCGTTCCGATAGACGGCGTATTTACCGTAACCTTTTCAAAAGCGATTGACACCGAATCGACGTCTGCAGTATCCCTTACGCAAGAAGGTGCTGCCGTTCCGGCGTCGATCACGGTAGATGGTTCTTCCATTGTCATTGATCCGAACGAGAATCTGGAATTTGGCACGATGTACACGATCACCGTCACCACCAATGTAAAAGGCGATGACGGGGGCATACTTGTTCAGGAAGTGGTTCGGTCGTTCAGTACCGAAGTGCAGGCGCCTGCATATGTTCCGAAGTACGGAGAAGTGTTCTACATGCCGTTCGATGGATCATTCGTCGATCTTGTCAGCGGAACGCAAGCCACGGTTGTGGGTGATCCCGGTTTCGCCGGAGAAGGTGTTGCCGGCGGAAATGCCTACGCGGGAAGTGCTGATTCCTATCTGACCTTCCCGGCCGCGGGATTGACGAGCGACGAGTTCAGTGCCTCTTTTTGGTACAAACTGAACGCCGATCCTAATCGCGCAGGTGTACTGGTGATGGGGCCGCCTGATCCCAATCTTCCTGAAACACCGAACAACAGAACAGCCGGCTTCCGGTTTTTCCGTGAGGATGCGGCGGGCATGCAGCGCTTCAATCTCAATGTCGGCACCGGCGCGTCTGACGTCTGGTCCGCAGCCGGCGACTTGGATCCCGCTGCGGAAGAGTGGGTCCATTATGCATTTACCATATCAGGCAGCCAGGTAGTGGTTTACAGAGATGGCGTGAAGATGTCCAGTGTCGATGACTTTGCCGGAATAGGCTGGGAGGGGGTTGACATCCTTTCCATCATGTCGGGCGTGCCACGATTTACCGAATGGGGCCACCTGTCCGATCAGAGCTATCTGGATGAATTGCGATTCTTTGACAGAGTCCTGACTCCGGAAGAAGTTGAAACGATCATGAACGCCGATATGGGCGGTGGCGGCGGCTACACACCGATGGATGGGGAGACTTTGTATATGTCTTTCGACGGAACGTACACTGATCTCGTTAGTGGCACGGATGCTACGGTGGTGGGGTCACCCGGATTCGCTGGCGAGAGTGTCGAAGGATCGGATGCGTACGCAGGTGCTGCCGACTCCTATCTTACCTTTTCATCAGATGCACTGGAGTCTGAAGAATTCAGCGCTGCATTCTGGCTGAAGATAAACGCAGTACCGGACCGTGCAGGTATACTGGTGATGAGCCCACCGGATGAGGCGAATCCTGACAAACCCAACAATCGTACTACCGGACTTAGATTTTTCAGAGAGAACATCGGGGGCATGCAGCGGTTCAAGCTTAATATGGGAACTGGGACTGCTGATGCGTACGTGGATGGGGCAGAAGCCGCCGACGTAGACCCCACCACTGATGAATGGGTACACTTTGCGTTTACAATTTCAGCAACTGAAGGTGTAGTTTACATCAACGGAGAGGTTGTAAAGCAAGCGGCATTTTCCGGCATAAGTTGGGATGGCGTTGAATCTCTTTCCATCATGTCTGGTGCTCCGCGCTTTGTAGAGTGGGGGCACCTTTCCGATGAAAGCTTTATGGATGAACTTCATCTGTTTAACAAAGTGCTGACACAGGCAGAAGTGCAGACCCTGATGGGAAATTAGCTTTTGGTTTTTAGCTTTTAGCTTTTGGCTCTTGGCTTTTGGCAGATTTGTGTCAGCCAACAGCCAATAGCTAACAGCCAACAGCCAACGGCCAATAGCCAACAACCAACAGCCATTATCAACATAACGTCCTCGTGATTGAAGCACCGACATAACTTAAAACTTAAAACTCACAACTTCCCACTTGTGATGCTCATCTTCGTGCTGCAGATGGCGTGCAAAGATGAGCCGGACGTGGGAACTTTGTCCTTGCTTTCTGCACGTGTGGGTACCACCTATCTTTCCCAGGACGCCATGACGATGGATATCGCAACAACGCAGCCCATCGTCCTGGCGTTCTCATCTTCTGTTTCCGCTGAATCCGCAACAGCGGCCATCAGCCTGATGAAGGATGGGGTCGATGTTCCGCTTTCACTTTCCTTTGCTGATAATAATAGAACGATAACTGTCAATCCCGCCGAAACGCTTGCGGCAAACACCTTGTTCACCTTGAGCGTTACCAATGCACTCAAAGGCTCGGCAGGAGAAACATTCCCCGGGGCAGACTTTGAGTTCAAAACCAGCGTCGGAAGTTTAAAGGTGTTGGAATGGCGCTTCGGCGACAAGGTGCCAGACGCCAGCCTGATAACGGATGTCCCCCTCAACCTTGATTTTCATATTCAGTTTTCCGACCCGGTGGATCCGGCGTCGATCAACAATCAAA
>CAYMWA010000013.1:31271-36851 GCA_964393795.1 uncultured Roseivirgaceae bacterium | reverse complement strand
GCGCCAGACTTTGGATCTGGCAACGATATTAGCGGATGTGGCGTAATTGGCAGCCGCGCCAGACTTAGGATCTGGTGCCGAAAGGCGTGGGGGTTCGAGTCCCTTCATCCGCACAGTGCCGCGTTGAGCGGGGTTCGAGCTTGCCTGCCGAAGCGAAAGCGTAGGCAGGCCTGCCTGCCGTAGGCAGGTCCCTTCATCCGCACGTGAGGTGAGCCCGGCGCAGCAACTTCCGGGAAGTTTCGAACTTCCCGGAAGTTACCGGAGCGACCCTTCGATAACCGGCCGGCCGTACATAAAAAACCCCCGGGCACCGTGTTTCAAGACAGGCTCGGGGGTTTTGCGATTTTTTGACATCAAAAGTTACAGGATTTGGAAATTACACTAGACAAAAAGACGAACACGGAAGGGTTGATCAAGATCAAATTAACCGAGGGAGATTATCAGCCGAAGGTCGATGAAAAAGTGAAGGATTACGCGCGCAAGGCGACCATCAAGGGGTTTCGCCAGGGCAAGGTCCCTACCGGCGTCATTCGGAAGATGTTCGGCAAATCCATCCTGGTAGACGAAATCAATCACCTGTTGTCTCACAAGCTAAGCGACTATATTAAGGACAACAACATCCGCATTCTCGGAGAACCGCTTCCCAACCTGGACAAAGCCAATGAAATCGACTGGGATGTGCAAAAAGACTTCGAGTTCGAGTACGAAATCGGCCTGGTGGAAGATTTTTCGTATGACATATCCAGGAAAGCAAAAGTGACCGCCTACAAGATCGAAGTGGACGACAAGGTTGTTGAGGAAACGCTCGAAGACCTCAAAAAACGCTTTGGAAAGGTCTCCTACCCGGAGGTGAGCGAGGCGACTGACTCGCTGTTCGGCCAGCTTCGTCCGAAGGATGCCGCCGAGGATGACGAATCCGCAAGAAAAGAACACGCCTCCATTCCGATAGAAAAAGTAGAGAAAGGCCAGCAAAAGAAGTTTATCGGCTTGAAGAAAGACGATGAAGTGGAATTTGAGCCGCGGAAGGCCTTCAAGGATGAATCACTGATGAGCGAGCTGTTGGGCTTCACACCCGAGGAAGCGAAAGCCGCTACCGGCACCTTTGTTTTCAAGGTCAATACCATCAGCCGCACGGAACTGGCCGAGATGACACCGGAACTTTTTGACCGGGTATTTGGCAAAGATGTGGCCACAACGGAAGAGGCCTTCGTCGCCAAAGTCAGGGAAACCATTGGAGAAAATTACAAACGCGAGACCGACCATTTTCTTGAGCACAACATCGAAGATTACTTCCTCAAGAACACGAAGATCAATTTGCCGGACGCCTTCCTGAAGAACTGGCTAAAAACAACCAGCGATGGCCAGGTAACTGACGAGGTACTCGACAACGAATTCGAACAATACGTGCGCGGCCTGAAGTGGGATCTCATCAAAAACCGGATCGCCGACGACCATGACATCAAAGTGGAGGCGCCCGAGGTGCAGGACAAGGCCAAGGAGATGATTGTCGCCCAATTCGGCGGACAGGCTTTTGCCGATCAACTCAAAGACAAACTTGACGACATCGCGACGAATTACCTCTCCAATGAGAACGGGCAGAACTTCATGCGCCTGTTCAACCAACTGCGGAGCGAGAAGATCATGAAGTACATCAAAGACAACATCACGATTGAAGAGAAGACCGTCTCCCTGGATGAGTTCAAGAAGATCGTCGAAACGCACAAACATTAAGCCGCAAGCGCACCAGGTGCAATAAAAAGGGCATAACAACGTCAATGGTTTTATCAGGAAGGCCGGGTAAAACCATTTTTGCTTGAAAGGGGTTTTAAGGTTGTATTTTTAGTCGGCTATACCTAGAATTGCCTGTCTGTAAAGGAGTTCCTGATACAGTCACGCCTTACCTGGACCGATCTCAATACAGCATTATTTAACCGTTAAACTATCAATATGGATAAAAACAACGAATTCAGGAAGTACGCGGTCCATCACCTGGGCATGAGCGGCAATACGATTGATGGTTACGCCAACCGCATCGATAACATGACCCAATATGTTATTGAAGAGCGGCCAGGGAACTTTCGTGCCATTGACGTATTTACCCGCCTGATCTCTGACCGGATCATTTTTCTGGGTATGGGTGTCGACGATCAGATCGCGAACCTGATTACGGCACAGCTTCTATTCCTCGAGTCGTCCGATCCCAAGAAGGATATCATTATGTATATCAACAGTCCCGGAGGTTCCGTTTATGCCGGCCTCGGTATCTACGATACGATGAACTATGTGAACCCGGATGTGGCCACCATCTGCACCGGCCTTGCGGCCTCCATGGCTGCTGTTTTGCTGGCCGCCGGTGCTGCGCGCAAACGGTCTGGCCTGCCCCACTCGCGCATCATGATTCACCAGCCCATGAGTGGCATGCAAGGACAGGCATCCGATATGGAAATTTCGCTGAAGCAAACGCTGGAGGTAAAAAAAGACCTCTATACCATCCTGTCAAATCACAGCGGCCAGAAGTACGAAAAGATTGAGAAAGATGCCGACCGCGACTACTGGATGAGGGCAAGTGAAGCCAAGGCTTACGGCCTCATCGACGAAGTTCTTGAACGGAAAGTACCCGCGAAGGGGTAAATGCAGGTTGAATGCAGGTTGAAACGCAAGTTGGAATGCATGTTAAAATGCAGGTATGAATGCAAGTTCAAATGCAGGTGTTAAAGGCAGGTTGAAATGCATGTTTGCAGCGGCTTTTAGCCCTTCACTAAGCCGCCTTTAACGGTCTTAACCTGTATTTTACATGCATTTTAACTTGTATTTTACATGCATTTCAACGTGCATTTCAACCTGCATTCAAACTTGCATTTTTTCCGTACCTTTGCACTCTTGACCTATGACCGGCACATGGTCTTTCATTTGAAAACTAAATTATGGCAGAAGTAACATGCTCGTTTTGCGGGAGAAGCAAGAAGGATGTAGACCTGATGATATCGGGTATACATGCTCACATTTGTGATAAATGCGTAACGCAGGCGAGTCAGATCCTGCAAGAGGAAAAGAAGAGCAAGACCGAAGCGGGCTTCTCGCCAAATTTTAAGCTGATCAAGCCAAAGGAGATCAAGAAGTTTCTTGATGAATATGTCATTGGCCAGGACGATGCGAAGAAGGTCATTTCCGTAGCGGTGTATAATCACTACAAGCGCCTGATGCAACGCAAGCTTGAAAGTGATGTCAATATCGAGAAGTCCAACATCATCATGGTCGGTGAAACCGGTACGGGCAAGACTTATCTGGCGAAGACGCTCGCGCGCATTCTCCAGGTACCTTTCTGTATCGCCGACGCCACGGTGCTGACTGAAGCTGGCTACGTAGGCGAAGATGTCGAGAGCATCCTCACGCGCTTGCTGCAAGCGGCAGACTACAACGTCGAAGCCGCCGAACGCGGGATTGTGTATATCGACGAGATCGACAAGATCGCAAGGAAATCAGACAACCCTTCAATTACGCGCGATGTGAGTGGAGAAGGTGTGCAGCAGGCATTACTCAAGTTGCTCGAAGGAACGGCTGTCAACGTACCACCACAAGGCGGACGTAAGCACCCCGACCAAAAAATGATCACGGTCAACACCGAGAATATTCTTTTCATTTGCGGTGGCGCCTTCGAAGGAATTACCCGCTTTATCGGAAACCGCCTCAATACCAAACCGCTCGGATTTATATCAGCCCTCGATGGCCTTCATCCCGGCGACATCGATAAAGACAACTTGTTGCAGTTCGTATCCGCGCAAGACCTGAAAAGCTTCGGTCTGATACCGGAATTGATTGGTCGACTCCCGGTCGTATCCTACCTCAACCCGCTCGACAAGGAAGCGCTTCGTCGTATCCTCACCGAGCCGAAAAACGCGCTGGTAAAGCAATACCAGAAGCTGTTTGAAATGGAAAACATCGAACTGGAGTTCAAAGAAGGGGCAATTGAATTTATCGTAGAGAAAGCGCTCGCCTTCAAACTCGGCGCCCGCGGCCTCCGAAGCATCTGTGAAGCGATTATCAATGACGCCATGTTCGAAATGCCGTCAGACAAAACCTCCGACAAACTCAGCATCAACCGTGCCTACGCCGAAGAGAAGTTTAGTAAGTCACAGTACAGCAAGTTGAAAGTCGCGTGATTAATGTGTTCATGTGTTAATGTGTTCATGTGTTCATGTTCGGGGCTTGCCAGGTTGCAGGCAACGATAGTTTGAGGGTACTTGAGGTTTTGTGTGCTTGCAAATATCACGTCCTGCCAACACGAACACACTAACACACTAACACATTAACACATTGACACCTCAACCCATTATTCAACTCAAATACCCGACCATCAACTTCGCCGCATTCTCTGAGGCGGAGCCGGTGTCAAGGAGAGCAATAATCCGATCGTAGCGGGTGAGCATACGATTCCGGTATTGATCATCTGTCACAAGTTTCTGCAGTTCACCACTGATCTTGTCGGCTTGCGCGTTGTTTTGAATCAACTCCTTCACTACTTCTTCATCAGCGATAAGGTTGACAAGCGAAATGTACTTTACCCTGATCACCATTTTCGCGAGGTGATACGTCAGTGCCTGCGCTTTGTAGACGACTACCTGTGGCACTTTAAACAAGGCAGTCTCAAGAGTGGCCGTGCCGGAGGTAACGATAGCGGCATGCGCATGCTGCAGCAGATTGTAAGTATCTTCCGCTACGAGTTGCACGTTGGCAAACGTCCGAAATGGATCATATAAACTGCTCGAGAGGTTGTTGACCGTTGCAACGGCAAACTGATAATCGGGAAATCGCGAAATGACATCACACAACACCGGCATCGTATTCATGACCTCCTGGCGACGACTGCCGGGGAGCAACGCTACGATGGGTTGCTGGCCATCGAGTCCCGTCTTGGCGGGAAATTCAGGATCAGGCACGTGTGCCTTAACCGCATCAAGTACCGGATTGCCCACATAGTCGACTGCCCAGTCAAATTTCCTGTAAAAGTTCTTCTCGAACGGCAGAATGACAAACATGCGATCCACCGTTGCTTTCAGTTGCCAGGCCCTGCGTTGGTTCCAGGCCCATACTTTGGGGGCTATATAATAAAAGACCCTCACATTGTTTCGCTTTCCGAATCGCGCCATCTGGCGGTTGAAGCCGGCGTAGTCGATAAGGATAAGCACATCGGGTTGGAACGCCAGTATGTCCTTACCACACTTGCGGAGGTATCCTGAAATCTTGATGAGATTAAGGAGCACTTCAACGAATCCCATCACGGCGAACGCCTTATAATCAGCAAACAGCTCGACGCCAGCCTGGCGAAGGTACTCGCCACCCAATCCCCGAAAGACCGCGTCCGGATCATTTTTTCGGATAGCCTTTACGAGGTTGCTACCGTGAAGGTCACCTGAGCGCTCGCCTGCAATGATGTAGTACTTCATGCTAGAGGCAATGGTCGAAAGAAATGTAAGGTTCACGGCCCACGGTCCACAGTCGACGGTGCAAAGGCGATGGGTCGCTACTCGCCATAGTATTCCACATAGTTTCTGGGGGTTTCGTAAAGGCGAATGCAATGAA
>CAYMWA010000013.1:24210-31171 GCA_964393795.1 uncultured Roseivirgaceae bacterium | reverse complement strand
TCGCCATAGTATTCCACATAGTTTCTGGGGGTTTCGTAAAGGCGAATGCAATGAAGTTTGCCGCGGTCAGTCACATCCGGCAGGTGCTGCTCAAGGATTCGCCAGATCTCGAGAACGAGATTTTCACAACTCGCCAGTTTCCCCTGCATGAAATCAACGTCTACGTTCAGGTTTTTGTGGTCGAGTTTCTCGATGACTTCCTTGCGGATCATCGAACTGAGCTTCTTGAGATCCGCCACAAAGCCGGTATCCGGATCGGGCATCCCCTTGATGGTAACAATCAGGTCGAAATTGTGACCATGCCAGTTCTCGTTTGCACATGGCCCAAATACCGCCTCATTCTTTTCTTTTGTCCAGGCCGGATTGTAGAGCTTATGAGCGGCGTTAAAATGTTCTTTTCGTGAAACGTACAACATGCTTTGAAGGTTGGTGCAAATATACGCAACCGCTGTTCAGTACCGAACAATACCCCCGCTTGGGGGGTTCATTGCTGGCAAAAATGAACCAGTTTACGGGATAATTTTTTTTACGCGAAACGGTCATTCAGGTAAAGGGAAACACTGATAATGTGCATGCCACGGTCGTATACGCTTCGGTGATTTCTACACTGCTACATCGATACCAATCGATCAAAAAGAAAGTCCACGGTAGCCGTCGAAACGGCCGGCCGTGGACTCGGTACGATGTCAGGCGCGTGTTACTCGTGCTCGTCTTCGAGGAAACCTGTCCTCCTGTGTCCTGCCACGATTATCTTAGTGGCATAGGGTGTAGGGACGCCCTCCGTGGTTTCGTCGCTAAAGGAAGCAGCAAAGTAAATGCTGTCTGTCTTCACGCCGCTGGTTGACATTCCTTCTCCCAGCAAGAACTTGCCATCTTCAATCGTCACTTTGCTGTCATAGCTGACGTTTTGCGCCTCTGAGGCGGAGAACGTCTTGCCGTTCGGATTGTACTCCACTTTAACCTGGTAATCCCAGAAATTGCCCACATCACTCACCCAGATCTCATCCGCGACATTTGCTGCTGTGTTGAAAGTCATTGCCTTCGTGTATCCACCACTGATGTCGATCAGGTTTCCCGAACCGTCGTCCACATAGTAGGTCACCCACCACTCACCGGCGACATCCTGGGTAGCCGTGCCACCCGGCTCCGGATCTTCCTGGCAGCCGGCCCAAATGAGTGCAGCACAAATCAATAAAGTATGTATCGTTAGTTTTTTCATAAGTGCAAATATTTAAGGAACCTGTTTCAGGATAATTTTAAACGTATAAACATCCCATTCAACATTGTAAGTGATGGTTTTCTCAGCCGCATTGACCGTCATTGACGTAATAACGCCTTCGCCGCCAAACGCACCGACCGGAACGGGATCGCCGAACGTAAAGTCATTCGCCGCAACATTGTTAGCGGTAACCGTAGCACCTGTGCCGGCATACCCGGGGCCGTACGCTCTTCCAAGATCATAGTACCCACCGATAACGTCTGAAAGCTGGTAGGTGTCCTCACCCGTTTTAATGATATAGACGTATTCCATATCCTCATAGTCGCCCGCGGCGGCTGGTGTTCTCAGCGATGTCGCCAGATAAGTGCCTTCTATGCTGTTCACAAGGTCACCGGTCGGCGGTTTAACAAAGACCGTCCTGGTGGCAGTGCCGGGATAACCGTCGACGTTGACGGCTGAATAGGTGACGTGATAGATATCAGGGACTGATGTATCGATCTCGTTGACCTTACCGGCGAAATAGGTTCCGGATATATTCACCGATATCGGGATTTCCGTGCCCTGCTCCGTGGCGGTAGCGCCCGGAAGTGTGAATGGTTCGTTCGCCGGGATCACCATGTCCGGTTCTCCTTCCAGTTCAAACACGGGGTAGTAGGTGATCTTCTTTGTCACCCCCATGCTGTCCAATTCTCGTTCGCAGCCGGCAAGCGATGCCACCACCAGACCTGCGATTACCAATTTTAGTGTATATGATTTCATAGTCGTATCGTTTAGTTATGGGCGACCCTATTTGTGCCACCACATCGGATCCCACAAGTTCGGCTGATCAGGTGCATTCGGATTCCGGGCTGTCTCGGTATCGGGAAGGAATAAACGTGTCGCAAATCGACCCGAAGTCGTTCCCTCCTTTGGATAGACGATCTCCCCCGCGACGTACGAAGGATCGGAATGGTACACCGGGCTTTGCTCGGGATAGCCTGTGCGCATCCGGTCAAAGAAGGCTTCGATCCCCTGGTAAGTGCCGGCAAATGCGATCCACTTCTGCATCATGATAGCGCCGAGGTGGTCACCACCGTAAAAGGTATCAAACGCGTATGTACCGGCAAGTAGTGGTGCCGCATCGAGGCCAAATCGCTCAAAGGCAGCGGTGACGCCTGCATTATATAATGTTTCCGCGTCGCCCGTTCCCCAACCGCGTTGGGCGGCCTCTGCCTGAAGGAAGTAACTTTCCGCCTTAGAGATCAGGAATACCGGATCCGTTGGCCGTACCCGGCCTGTAGAGATCGTCAATGGTGGCAAAGCTGTAGACGTAGCGTTGAAATCGCCCTGGTTCATGGCTTTATATCCGCCATCTTCTGCCTCATTGTAGAGTTCCATCAATCGCGGGTCAGCATTTTGCTGGAGGAAATCGAACAACGTACGGCTCGCTTTCAGGTTCTGATTGGTATTCAACGCGGGACTCTTATCCATTTCGAAAAAAGGATTGCGCTTGCCCGCCTCGTCTACGAACTGATCGACAGCCGCATCTTCCGTCAGAAATTGTGCGCCCGCTGCATACAGGGCTTCAATGCCGCTTTGCGCAACGGAAGGTTCGACTTCCGCGTAGCGAAGATAGATTTTGAGTTTCAACGTATTGGCGAATTGAATCCACTTGTCAATGTCTCCGCCGAAAACGAAGTCGGCATTGCCGGGATCCGTTACCGTCTCCGCCTCGAAGTCTTTGGCCAACGCCTTGTCAATTCTCGCGATAAGGGAGTCATAGATCGCATGGCTCGACTCGAAATGAGGCTCGCTGATGCCTTCGTCTCCCTTCAGCGCTTCGGAGAATGGAACATCGCCCCAGATATCGGTGATCACCTGGAATGCGTATGCCTGGGTCGTTGTTGCAATCAGGTAGTAGTTCCAGTCCTGACTGGCTTCGGCCGTTTTCCTGACGTATTCCAGGTCATTCAGCCCTCCGGCATAAAGCTCCTGCCACTGGGCGCTGAAGTCCGGCGGCGTATAGTAAAACGCTTCGATGTCTTTGTATTGATTGGACGCATTGTTCTGCGTGTAGTACTGCGACCAGATGCCTCCGACAATCGCAAACCTTCCCCCCACGACGCTGGCCACCGAAGTAATACCCGGGGGTAGTGCCAATTCAGGCGTTACCTTGCTCGGATTGTTCGGATCGATGTTCAGATCCTCCAGACGCTCTCCGCAAGACACCAACAGGATCAGGGAGAAAACCACGGATGTATATTTGAATTTTTTCATATAGCGTATTCGTTAATGGTTAGAATCCGGCCCTCAGGCTGATGCCGTAGCTTCGCACAGTGGGCCCTGCCGCAAACTCACCGAACTCACCCGCAAGGTCATTACCATAGGTAGACAACTCAGGGTCGATGATGTTGTTTTCCGCGGGCGTCCAGAGCAACAGGTTCCTTCCGATCAAATCGATTTCCAGGTTTCTGAAGCCCCACCGGCTCACGAGACTCGAAGGCAGCGCGTATCCCAACACTACTTCGCGCAGCTTTACATAGCTGCGGTCTATCACATAGTTTCGATCAATGTAGGGACCTGTTCCGTGATAGGACGAAATGTTCGTCATATCGATCGGTACGGTGTTCTCCACATAGGTAGCGCCGTCACCCTCGCCGACCTGCAACACCGAGTTGGGAACGATAAACGGATTGCGGTCATTGTATGTAGATTGGGTAGTGTTGCCTACAAATGACATCAGTCGTTTTGTGTAGGAGTACATCAGCCCACCCTGGCGCCAGTCGAACGTAAACGACAGCGATGCACCCTTATAGGCGATTCGGTTTGTCATACCCGTAATGAAGTCCGGCTGGAAGGAGCCCAGTATTTCCGGATTGTCCTGATCAACTTGTGGAAGGCCGTTGCTGGCATTCACGATAATCCGGCCCTGCGGGTCGCGGAGAATTCTCGGGCCTTCAAACAAACCAAGACGCTGCCCGGGGTATCCGACGAAGTCCACGTCGTACGCACCTACGAAGAAATTCCCCAGTCCGGTGAGCTCCGTTCTTTCGAGGCCGCCTTCAAGGCTTACAAGGGTGGTTTTGTTTTTGGTATAGTTGATGGACACATCCCAGTTCAAACCATTTTGCAACTTTACGGGATTTGCATTCAGCAAGAGTTCAATTCCGGTGTTATTCACCAATCCGAAATTGCGCACCTGGCTCGTATACCCTGACGACACAGGTAGCGGCACGTTCATGATCTGGCCATCGGTGTCCTTATCATAGTAGGCGGCATCGATAGAGAGCCGATCATTGAAAAAGCGCAGGTCGGCACCTACCTCGAACTCCGTTGTGATCTCCGGCCGAAGGTTGAGGTTCCCAATCAGGTTGGACACTTCAAAACCGTTCACGCCTTGTAACGGGAAAGCTATTTCTCCGAAGGGCAGATCGACGTTACTTTGCACAAACACGGGATAGATGCTGTAGATAGGCGCGTCATTACCTGTCTTGCCATAGCCTACACGCAGTTTGGCAAACGACAGCGCATTGCTGCGAAGGTCTAATGCGTCAGTCAACACAAAGCTCAGGTTGGCGCCGGGATAGAAAAACGTGTTGTTTTCCGGCGGTAACGTCGATGACCAGTCATTGCGGGCGAGTACGGTCAGGAACAGGTATTCCTTAAAGCCGATCTCTGCTTGCCCATAAAGGCCTAACAGTCGGCGGTGTGACTTGGCGCGCGTGACGGTCGGACTTTGCGAGCTGTTGTTGATGTTGAAATATCCGGGAATGTCAAGATCGCGAACAAACATGTGAAGGTTATCCGCATACCGATCGTTGATGTTGAACCCGACCAGTGAGTTAATCGTAAAATCGTTTCCGATCTTGTTGTTGGCAGAAACCAGCAAGTCGGCATTGAGGTCGCGCGTATACCGGCTTCTGTTATCGATGCGACCGGGAATGTCATTCGCAGACGCATTGGGCGTACCATCGTTAATGATCGCCTTGTCTACCCAATCATGAACCTGTGCATTCGAGATATCGCCGCCCAGCCGAAGGGTTGCGTTCAGCCACTCCGTGAAATCGTAGCCCGCGTTGATGCTCCCGAAGATCCGGTCTTCATTGTAGTCGTTACCGTTCTTAAGAATCGGGTAATACGGATTTTGCGCATACCGCGTAAAGTAGTTGTCCAGGTTGTTAAACTTGTAGTTGATATCGCGGTGATCGACGATACTGATATCGCGGGGAATCTGAATAATTTCCTGAAACACCGTCGTGCCTTCACCTCCCTGGCCGGTGGTGACGACTTTGGCGTCTTTATGAACAAAGTTTAATGACGCGGAAGTATTGATTCGTTTTCCTTGCGTCGACCCTCTGAGCGAAAACGTGTGTCGTTGGTAGGAATCGGCGTCGGTAGGAATAACGCCGTCTTCCGAAACGTTCCCGTATGACAGGTAGTAGGTGGCCTTATCCGTTCCCCCGCTCAAGGCTACCGTATTGACAAAGGACTTACCCCTTTCGTAGAAGTCGCGCAGGTTGCTTTCCAGCGGACTAAAAGGCTTGATCTGCTGTGAATTGTCGACGACATTTCCCCAGAGTCTTTCTTTCCCGTCCATCTTCGGCCCCCAGCTTCCGTTTTCTTCGAAAGCGAAGTGACCACTCCAACCTTGTCCGAAAGTGTTCTGCATCTGCGGTAACCGCAACGGTTCGCTTATGGCCGCAGACGACGATACGTCTACACGCAAATCATTGGCAGTGCCCTTCCTGGTGGTGATCATGATCACACCGTTGGCCGCCCTGGATCCATAAAGGGCGGTCGCCGAAGCGCCTTTGAGCACCGTAATAGAGGCAATATCGTCAGGGTTGATATCATTGGCCCTGTTACCGAAATCCTGCGTTCTGTTAACGGCATTGCTCTCATCATAAAAGATGCTCGCGTTGTTGTTAATGGGTACACCGTCAACTACATATAGCGGACTGTTGCTGCCCGACAATGAGGTATAGCCACGAATGACCACTTTTGTCGACGCCCCCGGTGCACCGGAAGATGTGGAGATATTCACGCCGGCGACTTTTCCCTGCAGGGCATTCATCGGCGAAAACGATCTTCCTTGCGTGATGTCCCGCTCTTCCACTTTGGTGGCCGAAAAGCCGAGCGTTTTTTCTGCGCGTTCAACGCCGATAGCCGTCACGACCACTTCCGACAACTGTGTCACGTCTTCCGACATTTGCACATCAATCGTAGTGCGCCCGCCAATGGTGACTTCCTGGGTGGTAAAGCCGATGAAGGAAAAGACGAGTACGTCTGCTCCCTCGGGAACACCAAGCCGGTAGTGACCGTCTGCATCTGAAACGCTCCCGGTATTGGTTCCTCGTACGACCACGTTCACCCCTGGCAGCGGGTCACCGCTTCCCGCGGCAGTCACGGTCCCGGATACCGTCCGGCTTTGTGACCACGCGCTGCCGGACAGCAGCGCAAGCACCACTGTACAGCATAGTAGTAAAGGTTTTTTCATATGAATGAATTAGGTTAATGTATGCGCCAAACGTAAAACAAAAACTCAACCCGAAGAAAATGAGGGTCATGAAGCGACAAAAACGCCTCCCCTCTTTTGGGTTAGTTGAAGTAGGCTAAATGCATTGAATGGGAGGCTGGATATCCCCCAAGGTAGGTTGCAGGTTGCATGGTGGTGCCTGCTAGCAGGGCGATTGACGCGCTAGAGAAGCGGCTTAGGCCAGGTTGCCAGTTGCCAGTTGGTTGGTTTATGGTAGAAACGCACAT
>CAYMWA010000013.1:0-24110 GCA_964393795.1 uncultured Roseivirgaceae bacterium | reverse complement strand
CAGGTTGTTGGCATCTTCCGCCGTATAGGTCAACCGTGGAAACGCCCTTCCCAACTGATTGGGTTTTCCTTTCTTTTCCCAGACCGGTCTGACAACATGTACCATCTTCCAATGCGCCACCCACTTTCCGCTGGCACCGTCGCGTTCCTCGCGCTCCGCTCCCGCCACCGCTTTCTTCAGACCAGAAGATATCCCCTCCTCGGAACCCACCGGGATGTTAGGTTCCATGCCACCCTGCCACAGTGCAAAATTTCCATTGAGGTCCGGCGTGTTGACCGCCCGTCGCACGCGATCTTCATAGTGGCGCATGTATCCGTACGTCATGGTGATGTCTTCAATGTTGGGATTGATAAAGTCCTTGTTCCAGGCCATCGCATCGGAAACACTGTTGATATAATCCCAGCGTCCGGTGTTGAATCCAACAAAGTGCTTACCAAGGGCGGCGCGTATTTCCATCAGCTGGTAGGTGGCCTCCAGCTGCTCGACAAGTACGTACACCAATATCGTCCCCGATGGAAGGGCCAGGTGACGTTCGAGTGCTTCAATGAGTTCGTGCCACACCGCTGCCTCCCCGGCCGTCTGGATCTTTGGAAGGTATAGTACCACGGGTGCGTTGGCATCACGAAGAACTTGATGGTTGTTCACGACATACAAGATAAGATCAACGATAGACGCCGCCATGGCGTTTCCTTCGCTGTCGCGGATGTGGCGGTCATCGAGGTGAAGCCCGCGAGCGCGAAATATTCTGGTGGTAAAATCCAGTTGCGCCTGCCAGTCGTCGACAATATCACGTTGAAGAAAACCTTTTGACCACACATTCATTTCCCGGGCTACCTGCGCTGCCACCTTCATGAAAATGGGATCTTTCCGGAATGCGAGCTTGAGATTTCGCTGATTGTCAAGCGACATAGTTGACACCTGTCCCAACGCATCTTCGCCATCAAACATCCAGCCATCTGCTCCCGACAGCAACGCATAGGCTACATTCCGAATACTTCTTTCCGTCGGCGTATTCGGCCTGGCGGCCGGCCCGGTGCCCTGTATCCATTGTCGCTGAAGCGCCGGAGGAATAATCGCTCCTTCAAATTTTCCATCCCTGGCATCCTGCACCTTTATTTTTGACCGCGGAATAAATTCGTTCGGATCAAGGAAGTTGATCATCTCTTTCTTGCGTTGGCGTGCAGCCCGCTTTTCAAGGCGCGCGATCATCACTTCTTTGACGATGCGGTTGAGCGGGGAGAGTGCCGCGAGTGCCGCAAGTGCCTCCGGAGTATAAATGTCTCTGTAAGTTTCTTTTAAGTTACCACGAACCTGAATCTGACTCATCGTATATGGGTTAATTGAAAATCGTTTAATCGTTTATCTTGCTTATTCCCTTCACCAAAGCGCGCCGCGCTATGCTTCATTGTCAACTTCATTTGGAACCGGCACCTTTCCCGGGTCCGCGCGCGACAGATACCTTACCAAGAAAGCGAGGGAGGCAACAATGAACGCAAAGAGAAGCAGGTAGAGGAATCCGGACGACACCTCTTCCAATACCGGGACGGCATGCAACTCGACAATCTGATACACCGGAATAATCCATTTCAACCAATAGGCCTGTGCCATCACGAGACAGCATACGAAAACCAGCATAATAAAGCTGTGCTTAAGTGTGAACCGAAACAATTCCGATTCTCTTCCCACGAGTTGGCCGGCAGCGGCAGCGACCGCAATAGACTGAGGTGAAATCATTTTTCCAACGACCCCTCCCGAGGCGTTAGCAGCCACCGTGACTACCGGATCCACACCGATTGTCGTGGCACCTTCATACTGCAGTTTCGAAAAGAGCGCGTTGGAAGACGTGTCCGACCCTGTGATGAAGACACCCAACCATCCAAGCACGGGCGCAAAAAAAGGAAAAAGGAAGCCAGTACTTGCCAAAGCCTCCGCCAGCGTGATGGTAATGCCTGATGCATTGACCAGATAGGCAAAGCCCAAAACAGCAGCGACGGTAATGATCGGAAATTTCAATTGATTGAGGGTGGACAAAAACGTTTTGGCACCTTCACGGAACGTCATCCCGACAACGGGAATGCTTACCATGCACGCTACCAGGATGGCTGTTCCAGCAGCAGAGAGGGAATTGAATTTGAAAATATGTGACAGCGTGTTTCCATTTCTATCGACGATGACATTGTGAATTCCCGGTATTTCAAACTGGATGAGGCTTACGGCGTTCAAAGCATCCTTGACCGGCTTGATGCCCCATGCAATGATTAGAATTGTCAGAAAAATGAAGGGCGACCATGCACGCAGGACCTGACCTGCTGTGTACTTCACATTCGTCTGGATACTGGGGGCGACCTCATGTTGAAATCGCCATATCGATTTCGGTTTCCACAGTTTGAGCAAGACTACGAGACAAACAATAGAGCCGATTCCCGCGATCACATCAGGAAGAGCCGGCCCGAGATAATTTGAAGTAAACCACTGCAAAGACGCAAAAGAGACACCGGAGACGAGGATTGCCGGCAACACTTGTTTTGCATTCCTCAATCCGGACATGAGGACGATAAGGTAAAACGGCAACAAGACCGAGAGGATAGGGAGGGTTCTGCCGACCATTTGTGACACAGCGATCTCGGGAAGCCCGGAGACCTGCGCAGCCACTGTGATGGGAATGCCAATACCGCCAAAGGCAACGGGTGCGGTATTGGCGATGAGGCACAAACCTGCAGCGTAGAGCGGGTTAAACCCGAGTCCGACCAGCATGGCGGCTGTGATGGCAACCGGTGCACCAAAGCCCGCAGTGCCTTCGAGAAAGGCGCCAAATGAGAAGGCTATCAAGAGGGCTTGCAGTCTCCGGTCTGAGGTGATGGAGGCCATAAAGTGTTTGATCACTTCAAACTGTCCGCTCTTTAGAGTGATGTTGAAAAGGAAAACAGCGGTGATGACAATCCAGCAAATGGGAAACAGACCATAGAGCGCGCCGTGTACAGTGGCCAACAGGGCCAGCTTCACGGGCATGCCGTACACGATGACGGCGACGATGATGGCGACCAGTGTCGCCAGCAGGCTAGCCTGATGACCACGCATTTTTTTGATGGCCAGCGCCCAAAAGATAACGAGAATGGGGACAAGGGCTATCGATGCCGATAACATGAGGTTGTTGAGCGGGTCAATGACTTGTGTCCAGGGCATAGGCATTGAATGAGTAGTGTATTCAGGCAAAGCGTAACAGAAGGTAATTTGCGGTATTTAGCCGCAAATCACAATACCTTTGCACTACTTATTGACCCTGTACCATAAAATACCGCAGCCGAAATAGAACAACTTCCAGGAAGTTTAAAACCTCCTGGAAGTTGTCGAACGTTCAGTTACCCATCAATTCACATCCCAGAACACGTGCGTCTGCACATCATCCGATCCGCCAATCATGTCGATCGCCTCCCTGAAGTTGGAAGGGTTCAACGTAGCTTCTTCGATGGGAAATGTCAACCGGTTTGGAATGTCTTCATAGGTAAGACCATCCGGCACATTGAAACCTGTGAAGTCGAGTCGTCTCCAGACCGTCCAACCTTCGAAGCCTCGATTGTAGAGTGCAATCCAAAACTGAACGCCGATCTTTTGCTTCCAATCTCCTTCAGCCGTAGCATAGTCGACATTCGGTTGCGCGAGGTAATCTTCAATTAAGTCTTCGTCGATTCCCCAATACATCATTGACGCGGTGATGCCGGCTGCATAGTGATCGGCGGCGGGCAGCGGCGTAGTAAAGCCGCGCTCGGCTGCCTCTGCAAGCAGGAACTGCACCTGTGCATAGTCGAGTATGACGCCTTCAAGGTCTGGCTCATGAAACCGGTCGCCCACATGCGAATACGCCGAATAAGTATTTGCCGTGCCATACTCGCCACCGCTAAACAACTGAACTTGCTTGGTGGAGTCCTTTGCAAAAATGGTAAACGGAGGCGTTTGGTAAACGATTGAGTCGCTTGCGGGATAATACAATATCATTGTGCTCCCTTCAGCAAATGTCGAGTCTCGCCTCAGGTTCGTCGAAGGGTCACGCGGATACTGGAAATCCATCCCGGCGGCGTATACCTTGAGTCGTGGGTCGGATAACGCCTGCATCTTGTCGGCGATGGTGTTGGCGATCACGAAGTCCTTGCGACCACTTTGCACCAGGTCTTCCCACACCGGATTGGTACTCGGCGGCGTTGCCTGGTATTGGATGGAGGCGTTGTCTGCATTGCTCTCAAACAGGCCCGCAGCCACAGCTTCATTTACCATAGCTGCTGCGGCGTCATGATTAACGTCGGCGAGGTTGATGGCAAGTCTCAGCTTGAGTGAGTTCGCAAACTTTTGCCATTGCACTACATTGCCTTCATAGATCAGGTCCTGTACACTGCTGAATCCTTCAGCGGTGGGATCAAGCGTCGAGATCGCCGCATCCAGTCGTTCGATAATGCTGTTGTACACCATGGCACCGTCATCGTAGCCCGGAATCAGGATGTCATCATTTAGCGCTTCTTCATAGGGGATGGCACCAAACGCGTCGACCAATATCGCATAGGTATAGACCTTGCATATTTCAATCATGGCCAGCTGGTTGTTTTTCGTTGCTTCATCCTGCACAACGGGGTCAAAGTTCTGTTCGATGACCTTAGCGGCTTCATCGAGATCTTTAAGTACATCGCGGTAGGCAACTTCCCAGAAATTGTCGGCGATTTCCCGGCCGACGATGTTGTATTGGCTTTCATCCGGATACGTTGTCTGGGCCCAGTATTGGGCTAGCAGGCGGAAAATGTTCACGTTTACATCCGAGTTGACCATCATGTCGAACATGTTCCTGACACCGTTGGCAAACAGCGATTCCCCTGTTACAGCAGTAGCGTTCTTCTTCGGCCTGTTCAACTCCTCGAAGTGGTCATCACAAGAGAACACCAGGCCGGTCAGTAATACTATCAAGAATATCTTTTTCATTTTCTTATCGTTAGGCGTCAGAAAGTAAGATCAAGTTTGAGTCCGATCGAGCGCGTGGTGGGATACGCACCGGAGATATACCCCTGCCCGTTGCCGGCACCAAGGCCGGATTCAGGATCAGCATACGGAAGGTTCTTGTCGATAATCCAAAGGTTGCGGCCGACAAGCGACAAGGAAGCATTTTGAAATACGTTGCCGAGAATATCGGAGGGCAAGCTATAGCGCAACGCCACTTCCCTGAGTTTGACATAAGAGGCATCAAACGTGTTAAGCTGCGCCGGGTTTCGCGTAGCCGTTCCCCAGTAAAAGACGCCATCATACGCTTCCGCGGATGCCCGGACCGTGTTCCTGGAACCATCTTCCTGTACACCGTCGAGAATGATACCGCCACTATCCTCACCATTGGTCAGTGGATCGCGGATCGGGTTGCCAAGGTCATTCAGCCTGGCGGTGTGCTCGGGAATGCCCGTCCCCTGACCGTAATACATGTCAAGTGCCCATACGTCACCACCGCGCCGAACGTCGATCAAGAAGCTGAAAGTAAAATTCCGGTATCGCAATGAACTGAGGAAGCCTCCAAGCCAGTCGGGATTAGGATCACCAATCACCTGGTCGGCGACTGCTACGTAGTATCCCGACGCGTTGACTACCCTTTCGCCATTCATGTACTTGTATCCGGTGCCCCGCATCACACCATACGGTTGCCCGACAGTCGCGTTAACCGACACACCGCCCTGGAAACTATTGATCACATAGTTCTCAATTCCGGAAGGCAGCGAGTTCACTTCACTGACATTCCGCGACCAATTGATGGCGGCATTCCAGGTGAAGTCATTATTCCGGATGACGTCAAAACCCACGGCTACTTCGATACCCTTGTTTTCGATATCCCCGCCGTTCAAATACTTGAACCCGAAGCCTGTCGCCTTCGACACTTCCACTTCAACGATCTGGTTGACCGAATTCGTTTTATATAGACCAAGGTCGAACGTCAATCGTCCGTCTATGGCCGCCAGTTCCAGGCCGGCTTCAATACTTCTCGTTCTCTCTGACTCCAGATCCGGGTTGTTGACGTACGTCGGGAAGGAATAAAGATTCGTTTGACCGAAGTTGTCGATACGCGGATACGTATTGATTGTGCGTTCCGGATCGGTATCATTGCCCACTTCAGCATAGTTTACCCTCACCTTGCCGAAATCCAGAAACTCCGTATCGAGGAGTTCGCTAAAGACAAGACTCAACGCTTCAGAGTGGTAGAAATACGAGTTGTTTTCAATCGGCAGCGCAGAAGAAATGTCGTTCCTTCCAGTAACGTCGAAGTACAGGAAGTTGCGGAAGCCGAAGTTGAGGTTCGCAAAAAATCCGTAAACCTCCTTGCTCGTTTCAGCTTCTACCGGGAAGGGTGTCTGCAGCCGTGAATTGTTGATGGAATAGATTCCCGGAACGGCGAGGCCACCGTTAGTCGACGACATGATCCGCTCAAAGTTTTGTCTTCTGATATTCATACCGAGAAGTCCAGCCAGCGAAAAGTCCGTTCCAAGTTTTCTATTGGCTCTTAGCAGCGCGTCATAGTTGAACTCGCTTACCCTTCTGTCGTCGCGTTGATATCCGGAAGCTTCATCCTGGCGGTTGATGCCGAATTCGGTAGGAACGCTGCCGACGGCCCTTCGCTCCTCTCGCAACTCAGTATACGTGTCAACCGCTAAACGTCCCATAAGCGAAAGCCAATCCGTGATGTTATAATCAAGCGTAAAGTTTCCAAACACACGTGACCTGTTGTCCGTCTCATAGTTTTCGTAGCGGGTCCAATAAGGATTATCCCAGTATATCGGCACATCGGGTTCGTGGTAGTCTGCCGGATTCCACGTGTAATTTCTTCCTGTCTGAAGATACATGTCGCGCAATGCATAGACGTCTACGTTTGTTTGCCACCATTGCCGGAAGTTCGTCATCAGGTTGTCACTATATCCGGTCGAGCCTCTTCCGGTTGCACTGTTGTTGACATAGTTCACACCCAACGTTGCAGTAAGCTTCTCGTTGATTTTCGACGAACCGTTAAAGCTGAAGTTGTGTCTGACCAATTCGCTGTTGGGGAGTATCCAATCGGAAGTAAGGTTAGCATAGCTTGCACGGAATGAACTATTCTCGTTACCTCCGAAGAAGGCAATTGAATTGTTAAAGTCGGTGGCTGTTTCAAAAAAGTCGACAGGCGTATGCTTCGCTGCGGTCCATGGGTAAGCGCGCATAAAGTTTGGCGATTCAGGGACGAAAGAATCCCAGTGGTAGACGTTAAGGTTTGGATCGAAGGGTGCGCCATAGGATGCGTCTTCCGTGGTGGGCACGATCAGATCGTCGACGCCATCGCCATCGATATCTTCCTCAAAAAATCCCCGTGATCCGTAGAAGCCGAATGCCGGCGGCGCATATCCACCACCGTATTGATCCTGATACTCAACAAACGTGTCTTTATCAATTGTGCTGACGGTCACGCCTGATGAGAGGGAGATGCCGATACCTTTCCTGGCCTTTCCCTTTTTTGTGGTGATCATCACGACACCGTTGGCAGCACGTGATCCATAGAGCGCTGAAGCGGCCGCACCTTTCAGGACGTTGATAGACGCGATGTCTTGCGGGTTGATATCGGAGACAGCATTACCATAGTCATAGCCGGTTCTTCCAGCCTCCTGATAAATGGAGTTGCCGGTCCTGTTGTCTACCGGGACACCATCAACGACGAACAGCGGTTGGTTGTTACCGGAGACCGACTTATTACCGCGGATGACAATGTTCGTCGAGCCGCCGAGGTTATTGTTGGTTCTGATTTGCACGCCCGCGACTTTGCCGGAAAGTGAATTCACAAAGTTGTCGGTCTTCGCGGTCGTCACCGCCTCTCCGCTTATTTCCTGGGTCGCATATCCGAGCGATGCTTTCTCACGGGGGATGTTCATGGCTGTCACGACCACTTCGCTGAGTTGCTCGACGTCGGGCATCATCACGACGTTGATTTCCGAACGGGAACCAATGTCGACTTCTTGCGTCTCCATTCCGACGAACGTAAAGATCAGCGTACCCCCTGTTCCCGGCACGCTAATACTATACCGGCCGTCCACATCCGTCACCGTACCACGGGTAGTGCCTTGCAATACCACATTCACTCCGGGGAGGCCGATGCCTTCTTCGGCATCCGTCACTTGTCCGGAGACCATTCGCTCCTGTGCTGACAGCTCGCTCCAAGCAAGCATAAACACCGCGGTCAAGCCTAGCAGTAGAAGTTTTCTCATAGGTTAATCTTTTGTTTGAAAAAAGAAAGTGCTTAACCGAAAACTCCGAAAAAATACATACCATCAAATGGGGGATAACAATTGAACCAGCCGGTCTAGAAGTGCGCCGACTACTAAGTGTGCTGATTAAAAAGGATGTACTAATACCAAGGAAAAAACATTATATCGACTTTGCCACTAACCAGCGTTTTCGTTAACTTCAAATTTACAACCATCCATAAAGACCAATCCTATGTTTACCAGAGACACGATCAAAATAGCATGTACCATCCTGCTTTTTGCAACACTAGCGAATCATCCGCTAAATGGTCAGGGATTCACTCAGTATAACCCGGCCGCTTTAGTAGGCGCATCCGTCCGATACAAGATCAATCCCACTGAAGAAGCTATCGAGGGAAGCCCCTATTATTCGGACGACTGGAAGCCGGCCGTTCTCTACATGCGCAATAACACTTACGTCAAACTTTCTGAGCTGAAATACAACTTGCATAAGAATGAATTGATCTTTCGATATCAGGGCCAGTCATACCTGGTAGGGGAAAAAACAAAGATTGAAAGGCTTACCATCGGCGATGAAGAATTCAAAGGGGCCTTCGACGGGAGGGACTATTCATTTTACAAGATTCTGTTAAGCGGTGAACTTATGTTGTTGGAGCGGTCGGAATGCCGCATCAAGAAGGGACAACCTTCAAAGGGATACATTGCAGCAACTCCGGATAAGTACCAGACAAGGAAAGGCATTTATATCATAAAGCCTGACAACAATGCAGTCGAAATAAATCCTAAGAAAGGCATGGCACTACTCTCTTATATCCCGGATAAGCGAGACGTTATGGAAGCGTATCTTAAGGTCAACAAGATGAAAATGCGAACGTTGGAAGACCTTACCAATGCGGTAAAATACTACAACACAATTTCAGGTGATGCAGGTGCACTCCCGACTGATCCCCACTAGCGCTTGTATTCATCGATCCCCGTTGTAACTCAAAAAAAAAGGCCGGCTTGTTGTTTAAGCCGGCCTTTTCACAGCCAAAGAAGTAATATTAGTCAGTTCTTAAAGCGTTCCCAACTCGTTATCAGCGGCATCATAGATCGTCTTCGTATCGCCTGATACAACCAACTTTCCGACCACAGGCGCCCTTGCGGGATCATCCTCATCAAGAGCGCTGTCAAAAGATCCTTCGATTGTGAAGGCGCCTCCCTTGAAGCTCACCACGTAGGGAATCTCGACGTGCTCATCTACAGGTATCTCGCTGTCATAGTACTCAACGATGATCTTGTAGGTTCCATCTACCGGAATCCCAAGGGTTCCGTATTCCACAGGACATGATCCCGTTGCGCCAGTAAAATCATTGATTTCATCTCCAACGAGATAAAGATCAAGATCCACACCTGCCTCACAAAGATCAGCTCCGTTGTATGTTCCGGCACTCCAGTCAAGACTAAAGGTCATATCCTTTATAGTCGAACTGAATGTTTCCTTACCCGTTTCGGGATTGATCTGCCAGTCCCAGTGATAGTCTCTGGAAAATTCGAAGGCAATTGTTTCGTCTTCTTCAGGCTCGGCATCAGGCACAATGACAAAGCTGATTTCCGTAGATGTCGTAAACGGAGGAAGTGTTGCACCCTCACTGACAAAGTCATCGCCGTCAGCGACAGATCCATCCCTCAGTGCGACATCAAAACTGAGTGAATACCGGATCATCTTGTCGACAGAAATCTTAAAAGTCAGGGTATCACCTTCCGAAACTGACGAATAGTCGCCCACCGGGGTAATGGTTACTACGGGATTGTTCTCGGGAGAATCAACCGGTTCAACGTCCTGCTCAGGATAGCAGGCCGCCAAGACAAGCCCCGCCAACAAGAAACAGTAAAACGATGTAATATATTTATTTTTCATAATTCAGAATTGAAATTGAAAGTTATTCGGACACTGCTACTGTTTGACGTACTCGGCAACGTACTGTCGATTACCCGCTGCAAAGGTTATCTCATATTCGATATGGAGATTGCCCGTTACGGGGTCAACGTAGCTGTCGTTAATTCCATAAACCTCATTCGAATACAGGTCAACCAGATTCTGTTTGGGAACTGTGATCTCGCCACAGATATCGAGGAAAGTAAATCCAGGCGTTCCGCCAAGCGAGCCCGGCTCATAGTGACCTACCGAAACTCCGCGGTACTCGCCCAATCCGGTTTTCTTAATCTCATCAACATAAACATTGGGGTCGGGACTGTCATTGCGCGTAATGGTAACAATATACGTTCCCTCCAGCTCGGAATCGCACAGGTAATTAATATTAATAGTGACTTTCTTTCCGGCCGCAATCACATTAGTCCCTCCACTTGCCTCGGCGACTTGGAGCACAAGCACCGGCGCCTCCTCCAGGGGAGGTGTGATGCCCTCTGTGATAACCGTAACCGGCAAGTTAGCCATGAGATCCTGATCAGGAGACAACTCAATAGTTGTCTGGTCAAGGCTATAATGAACGCCTTCGACAGCTGTTGACGAGGGATCAACGGCAATGGTAGCCGTTACCGGTGTGGCGACTTTACCCGTAGAAGGGCCCTTTACTCTCATGGGCACAAATTGTGTATACTCTTCGCCTGTAGCGACAACAGAAAAATTCATTGTCGAACTCTCAAAGGACGCCAGATTAACGCTGTTCTCTACCTGCTCAACGAACGTGTCCTCTTCACCGCAGGAGAATGCCATAACGGTTATGAGCAGGAACGCAGTAAAATATCTATAATTCTTCATGGTTTGCTCGAATTAATTAGCCCAAAATATCTTTGTTGAATACACATCCGGCTGGGAAGGTATGTTCAGAGAGTTTCCTCCCACTTCACTGGCAGGGTAGGAAAGCCTGACAGGGCGTTTTAGTCCCGGCGCTTCCTGCGACACGGGAACACCAACGGGGAAGCCGGTTCTCGTATGATCAAACCAGGACTGCTCCGCAGTGAGACCAAGGGTAGCAAGCCATTTCTGAGTAATGATAGCCTCCAGCTTATTGGGTGAACTGCTGTAGGTAATGTTTGGTTTGCCCTGCGCCATATAAGTCACGGCATCGGACGCTTTTAGACCGAGTGTTTCAAATGACGCTACGACGCCGTTTTCGTATAGAAGTTCAGGATCACCTCCAAAGTTCTTCAATGCCAATTCTGCCGCATCAAAGTACAGTTCAGCAAGTGTGAAAATAATGGAACTCTGATCCGGTCCTTTTAGCAACCCTGCACCAAGATTCGAAACCAAGTCGGAATGGTACACAGAATTTTCCGCGAATATGCCTTGTGGCACGCCAAGGTGCCCGGTCTCAGGCTCTTCAAACAAGGTATCGATACGCGGGTCGTTTGTATTTTGAAGATATGCGATAATAAAGTCCGAAGCAGGTGTCGCCAAGTACGTCATCGTCCGAGTTCCCGCCGGATCAGCGCCAAAAGATTCCCAGTACGGATTCTGTTTATCAGTCAGATTCTGGTACCCCGGATTAATCTCAACATCCGCTTCAATAAACCCGGAGCCTTCTGCCGCTATTACATCGAGCTCGGCGGAAATGTAACCGTTGTCCTTTACATCTGATTCGCGGGTAAGGATGCGCAGCTTAACGGTATTCGCAAACTGTTTCCACGAAGTAAGATCACCTCCAAACATCGCATCATCGTCCCCAGGGATCACACTCAGTTCGTTTTCCTCCGCCTGATTCAAAAGATCAATCGCAGCCGTTAACTGCACGATCAGATCATCATAGATGACCTGGGCATCGTCGTAGCTCGGGTTCGTCGTCGCACTGCCACCCAGCGCATTGAAGTAAGGAATGTCTCCGTAAAAATCAACCAGTATCTGGAAGGTATACGACTTCATGATCTTCCCGATGGCCTGATAGGCGGCATATTCTTCGCCCTCCAGGTCTTCCAGCTTCTGGTACTGCTTCAATGCAAGCAGGTAGGCATTGTTGAAGATTTGATCGTAAAATGTAGACGAACTCGCCAGATAGAGGAACTCATCATTGTACCATGAATAACCTGCTGATTCGCTATAGTTATACATCATCATGTTTCCAAGATGGTTCACAAAACGGTCACCATCAATCCAGCGTGCAGTATAGTTCTGACCCACAGGCAAGATTAGTTCCGGGCCAACCTCAACGGGGTTATTCGGGTCGGTATTGACATCAAGCCAATCTTCACATGACACCAGGGTGCCTGTCATTAACAATATTATAAGAAAGTATTTTTTCATTTTTCCGTCATTTTAGAATTCAACATTCAAATGCACACCGTAAGACCGGGTGGGAGGTGACTGGCGGTATCCGCCAATCCCGATACCATTCTGGTCATCAGTTGAGCCTGTGTTTCGGAATTCCGGGTCAGAAAATACGGGGCCTGGCGCAAGTACCGTCAGCGTATTGCGCGAAACAAGCCCTATGGTAAGCTTCTTGACGAAGTCAAATTTGCTGAGCAGCGACTGCGGGAAAGTGTAGTTCAACGCGACTTCCCGAATCTTGAAAGCAGTAGCATCTTTTACGTAATTTTCCTTGATCTCATTATAGGTGTTCTGCCAGAAGCCCATCTTACCATTCGTTACCGATATATTCGTGTTCTCTACGTAAGTGTCTCCTGATTTATAGGATGAGTTAGGGAAAACAAAATCCTGGCGATCTGATGAAACACTTTCCATTGACCGTCCCGTGAACTCCATTTGATCAAATCCCTGCGCGTAGAATACGTGTCCTGTCCTGTAGTCGACGGTAGCCGACAACGCAAACCCCTTGTAGGTAAGTTGGCTGCTTGCGCCGATGATATAATCGGGAGTGGTTTTCCCGTGGGGGATCACGTCGCCAATCAACGGATTGCCATTGGCCGGATTAATTACAACACGGCCTTGTGGATCTCTCACGTAGGACTGCGCCTTAATTTGAGGATAGGCCTGTCCAACTATCGCAAAAGTGCCATATGTTCCGAAGTTATCCAGCGCGATCTCCTTCAAATCGTCTTTGATCTCATCAACGATTGTCTCGTAGCTGCTGTAGTTGACACTGGCCGTCCAGCCAAAGCCACCGATTTGCAACAGCGTACCGCCCAACGTCACCTCAAGGCCAGTGTTGGTCAACTGCCCAATGTTAGTCAGATACCGACTGGCGCCAGAGGCATATGAAGGAGTCGTCTCTGTAATCAGGTCGGTGGTTATTGTATTGAAGTACGATGCGTCAAGAGAAAAACGGTCATTCAGGAAACCAAGGTTAATACCAAACTCCGTATTGTTCAGTTTTTCTTTCTTGATATCCGGATCCACCACAGTCCTGGCAGCCTCAAAACCGTTAATAGGCCCCATCGGGAAATAAGCTGGCTGCGAATACCGTTCATTCAACTGATAAACGCCGAGATCGTTGTATACCGTCGAGTTACTGGCAGTCAGTTTCACGAACGACAGAACACCGTTGTCCACGATGTTAGGAAGCGCCTCAGACAAGATTACGCTAAGACTGGCCGATGGATAAAAATACCCGTTGTTGTCCATGGGCAAGGTCGATGTATAATCCTGACGACCTGCAAGGTTGAGATAGACAAAGTTTCGGTAGCCCAACGTCATATCTGCAAAAATACCGTATGTTCTTTTGTCGGACTGGTCTACGAAGCCGACCAACTCACCTGTACCGTTCGAGATATCGTAAAAGCCAGGAATACTGAGGTTGTTAGCGCGAATCCGGCTAAAGCGATAAGTGGAGTTGATAAACGACGCTCCCACCACGGGCTTGAAAGAAAAATCTTCGCTAATCTGGAAATCTCCTGAAAGGAGAACGTTACCGTTGATTTCCAAATCCTGAAATTCGGTATCCTCCAGGAACGACGAGACAGCACTGTGTGACGGCTGCAGATCCTCGTTGTAAGTCTGGGCATCTCTCCAATTCTTTCCGGTTCCACCGAATCGGTTGATTCCAAGACGACCCGACAACTCAATCGCATCCGTGATGGCATAAGAACCGTCCACGTTGGCCAGGAAGCGATTCGTTTTGTCGATGTCGCGGTTTGTGCCGATCGCCCAGTAAGGGTTCTGATAGTATGCATTATAGTAGTTATCGGAATGTCCGTAGCTCAACGGATTTTTCCAGTCCTTATAGCTGGAAAGCGGAATATTGGCGGGGGTGTTAAGAATGAACCAGTAAAAAGGTCGATCCTGATCACCGATGGTGTTACCGACGATGTCGGTTTTGTCCTCAAAGTAAGTCGAACTCAAACCCACGCGCAATCTGCCAATCTTCTTACTTGCGTTTAGACGCATTGTATTTCGCGTGTATTTATCCGCCGGGATAATCCCCGCTGTTATTGTGTTGCCGTAGGACAAGTAAAAAGTGCTCGTCTCATCGCCGCCACTGATATACGCGGTATTCTGAATGGTCGATCCACGGTCGTAAAAATCCCTCAGGTTGTCCTTGATAGGCGCGTAGGGGATGACTTGGTCCGCTACGGGGTAGTCGTCCGGGAAATCAGGACCCACGCGGCGGGGTACACCGTCAAATCTGGGTCCCCAGTTCGTGTTTTCGATCGGGTCGTACGATTCGTCCCAACCGATCCCATGTTCCGTTTGAAACGTGGGCATCCAGGCAACTTCTTCAAAAGTGAGCGAGCTGTTGAGCCCCACAGTGAACGCCTGACCAATCTTGCCACGCTTGGTCGTTACAATAATCGCACCGTTAGCAGCTCTTGATCCGTAGAGTGCACCTGCGTTTGCTCCCTTCAGCACGTCAATGCTTTGAATGTCATTCGGGTTCAGATCGTTAAAAGCACCAATGGTGGCCACGGCACCGTCGATCACGACCATCGCTTCATTATTGGAAGAGATGGAACGGAGCCCGCGGAGCAGAATCTGCGCCTCAGGATTCACCCCGTTGTTTTGCACGTTGATCTGCAAGCCAGCCACTTTCCCAACAAGGCCCGCAGCAGGCATCTGTTGCTGACCTTGCATAAGACTGGCAGCATCGACTTTCTCTGTCTGGTAGGTGACTTCCGCAGCAGGACGTTCGATACCGAATCCCGTCACCACAACTTCACTAAGTTGCTGAACGTCGGCGACCATCTGAACATCGACAACCGTTCTTCCGCCCAGCGGAACTTCCAGGCTTTCCAGGCCTATGAAAGTGAAGACAAGTGTTCCATCACCATCAGGGACGGAAAGGGAATACTTACCATCGATATCCGTTACGGTTCCGGTGGTGGTTCCCTTGAGAACAACATTCACCCCCGGCAAGGTACTCCCGTCTTCCGCAGAGGTTACCGTACCGGAGACTGTTCTCCCCTGTGCCCACAACTCGCTACTCACGAGCGCAAACACCGCTGTTAAGCATAGTAGTAAATGTCTCTTCATAAATGAATGTTAGGTTAATGTACGGACCAAACTTATAACAAAAGTTCAATCTTCAAAAGCCAAATGACCCAAAATTGAGGATAAATAGACGCAAAAAATCCCCCATATGGGGTTAAAATTGAGGAAATTGAGGACTAGAACTATCCCCTCGTTTTCGCGCGTAAAACGCAAAATCACCCACTCAAAGGATACCGGATTCGTTTGATCCAACGCCCGACCTATTGCCACCGCAACAGCGCCACCCTGAACACAGTGTTTGTGCCGCAAACGCAGAAAAGTGCTGGAAATATTAAAAAGAAAGGAAATCTCAACGAAGAATTTCGAACTCTATCCGTCTGTTCTGTTGACGACCCGCCTCGGTGTCGTTGTCGGCAATCGGTTGCGCCGATCCATATCCTTTCGTGACCAGTCTGTCCGGTGAGATGCCGTGCTCAATAAGGTAGTTGTTCACGGCCTGTGCGCGCTTTTCGGATAGCGTTACATTATAGGCCGCGGCACCTGAATTATCCGTATGACCACTGATCTCGACGCGCACATCCGGATTCTCCTTTAAAAAGCGCAGTATCTTTTGCAACTCGGTAAGGGACCGCTCCTTTAAATCATACTTATCTACATCAAAGAAGATATTCTTCAGAATGGCCGTGGTCCCCTCTGTTGCCTTTTCAAGATCGATGTCTAACGTGATCGGCTCAAAATCCTTTACCTCGGAATAGTTAAAGTTCAAACTCTGGAACAAATATTCCTTCCGGTTGATGTACAACGCATACTCAGCACCCTGCGTGAGTACAATGAGGTAGGCACCTGAAATAGAATCGGACGTCACCAGCGACTCCATCTCATTCGTCTCCAGGTTGATGAGCTCGACAGTAGCGGCCAACGGCTTGCGCGTCTCTTTGTCGCGTACTATACCCTTGACATAATTGCTGCGGTACCGGATACGGTTCTCTTCCGGAATATCCATCTCGTAAATATAACTGACGGAATACCCATCACTGACCGCCTGCTCATGTGAGTAATATCCCTTCTTCCCGTCTGCGGAAATAAACAGGGAAAACTGATCTTCGTGGTTGTTGATCGGGCTTCCAATGTTTCTCGGGTTCCCCCATCCCGTCGAATCGCGTTCGGCAAAGTAGATATCATATCCGCCGAAGCCCACTAAACCGTTCGAAGCAAAATACAATGTTCGATTGTTCGCATGAATGAACGGCGATATCTCATCATAGGGCGTGTTCACCGGTTTGCCCACATTCTTTGCCCGACTCCATTTTCCGTCTTCAGTAAGGTAGCTTACCCAAATGTCACGCCGACCTTGACCTCCGCGGCGGTCGGAAATAAAATACAACGCACGTCCATCTGCCGAGAGCGAAGGCTGTGATTCCCACTCCGCACTATTGACGTTGGGACCAAGATTGCGCGGCTTGCTCCACTCCGTGCCTACCCGCACACTTTCATACAGATCGCAACTTCCATATCCCTGGCGACCCGTGCATGAAGTGAAGATCAATTTTCGACCGTCGGCGGATATGGTGCACGTCCCTTCATTCAGTTCAGAGTTGATGTTCTTTGAAAGCGACTCCGGAACACTCCATCGCCCCCGGACATCCTTTCGTGAAATCACAAGATCCTCATCGTCGTTTGGCCCGTTACCAAGACGACGCGTAAAGATCAGTTGCTGTTGATCGGCCGTCAATACCGGAAAATACTGCATCGCAAAAGCGTTCACCGTATCACTCATGCGTTTTTGATTCCAGGCAGCGCTGTTCCGCTGATGCTCCCTCGCAAAGGTAATGTTGTCCATCAACTGCTTCGCTCTTTCAATCTTCGCCCGATTGCGCAACTCCGCTTTCAGAAAACCCGAGAGGGTCTCCTCCGCCTTGTCATAGTCGCCGACGTTAAAGTAGCTCTCGCCAAGGTCATACCAGAAGATCGCCTTCTTGCGGATATCGTCAGTAAAGCTGAGGCCTTTTTCAAAATTCTCGATTGCAGAAGGATAATCCTTCAACGTCATATAGATAATCCCGAGACGGTAGTACGCCTCGACAAACTTCCTGTCTTTCTGAAGGGCTTCATTAAGCAGCTGAATAGCCTGTGAAAACTGGCCGCGAACACGAAAGTTGTCTGCCTCCGTGTAAAGCGCAATCGCCTTTTTCGATTTTGTAGCAAGCGGCATTTGCGCCGACGCGCCTACTGAAACAAACAATAAGAAGACCAGGAATATCCGAACCATTGCGAAAGCTAAAAAACTATCTCCGATACTTCAATTTCAGGGCGCTCAAATTCCAGCATCGCATTCATCAACCGGAAAGTGTCAAAAGAACGAATCTCCGTCACCCGTATTTCCCGCGGAATCAATATTTTCTGTTCAATGAGCTTTTCCCGCATTGTCCCCTTGAGCAATGGCACCTCGGGTGTAAACCACTGGTAGCCCTTCCTGAATGCAATGTTGGAAAAAGAGCAATCAGTTATCAAACCGCGCCTGACAATCACGACATCGTCACAATCCCCTCTTTGCCGGTACAGCCGCTCAATGGCGCTGCGATCTGCGAACTTAAACGCGTAGCTGATGTGATCGTCTTCAACTACCTTCACCCGCCTGATGTTCCGCGGCTCATACGGAGTCAACGACATCTCCATAAACTGGTCATCATATAAGACCCGGCATTTATACAAACCCTTACGGGGATGTTCCCTTGCCGACAGAAACGTTTCAAGACCGACAGGGGCGTCAACTCCATAGAGTGATGCCAGGGAGTGCTCCATCCGACGCCGGTGCCAGGGAAGGTTGTAAAACGTTCCATCGAGAAGCTTGATCGATTCAATTAACCGGGACATACACTTTATCAATGATTTCCTGATATTCGGCTGCCGCGTCGCTTTGCATGGTGATGCCACCGCCACTCCTATAATATAATGAGTCATCGTCGCGCTCGAGAAAGCGGATCATTACACCGCTGTCAAACGCTCTACCGTCGAAGAGCCCCACCACCCCGGTGTAGTATCCCCTCGGTCCAGCTTCCGCTTCGCGGATGATCTCCATGGTCTTGCGTTTCGGCGCACCACTCACCGAGCCCGCCGGCAGCAATTGGGTAATAATATCGCCCAAATGATCCCGGTATCCCGATCCAAGGTCACCCGTTATTTCAGAACTTACCTGTAAAAGATTTTTACCTGCGGTCTTGATCTCGTCGATATAGCGGAAGCGGGTGACGGCCACGTTATTTGCAACAGCGCTCAGGTCGTTGCGAAGCAGGTCGACGATCGTTACGTGCTCTGCCATCTCTTTCGGGTCGGCGAGAATAATTTCTCGCGCTGAGGGAACCGCGGCATCCACCGTTCCTTTCATGGGGCAGGCCGAAATCTTTCCGTCGTTGATCTTTACAAACGTCTCGGGCGAAAAGACGACAAAGGCGTTTTCGAAAAGCACTTTATAGGGCGCTGAACTCAGCGCAAAAATCTCCCGCAGCGATAACGGCGTCTCTACACGTGTGCGGACTGTAAGGTTGGTGAGGTAAGAGTCGCCGTACGCGAGTCGTGCCCTCACCTTGTCAAACTTCGCCTTGTACTCGGCAAAAGGGATCGGATATTTTTTGAAGTCAAGGCAACCACTTTCACTGCGCGCAACTGGGCAATTCGTCACCCCGTTAATATCATAACACAGCTTACCGGAATCAATCTCATCAAATCGGAGCAGCACCGGCTTCGCCATTTCAAAATCCACCAGGAACAAGAACGGTATGCCTTCGCTACCATATTTGTTCAATGCGTCTGCAAATTCCCCGACCGACACAGCCTTAACTTATATCTTATCACTTAAAACTTATCACTTAAAACTTTCAACTGATATTCATGTACTTGTGAATTTGCAGCGAAATCTTCCAACGCGGATGCGCCTTGACATAGCTGATGATACCGGGCAGCACTTCTTTTTCCCGCGACCACTCAGGCTGCAAAAACAATTCACACTTCTCGCTTACTGTTTCCGCGTGGTCTTCTGCCCATTTAAAATCGCTATTGTTATACACAATTACCTTTAATTCATTCGCCTTTTTGGATATGGATTCGTGGGGTGCCTTGAACTTCTTTGGCGAAAAGCAGATCCAGTTCCATGATCCTGTCAACGGATACGCGCCGGACGTTTCGAGGTGTGTTCGTACGTTTCTGTCCTGAAGCGATTTTGTGAGCGCGGTCATGTCGTACATGAGCGGTTCGCCGCCGGTAATCACTGCGATGGTCGCGCCACTGGCCGTCACACGTTCGGTAATCTCGTCTACCGGTACCAGCGGATGTTCGGATGCATCCCACGACTCTTTCACATCGCACCATACACATCCCACATCACATCCCCCCAACCGGATAAAGTAGGCGGCCTGCCCCTGAAAAGCACCCTCTCCCTGAATCGTATAAAAATCTTCCATCAGCGGAAGGGCATCGGTATCGTACATCGAATGGGATACCACTGGCATGGCGGACTTCATTATGGGTTGCGCGACTCGGCAGCGCGCAACGTGTTCAACAACAGCGAGGCAATCGTCATCGGTCCTACGCCTCCCGGAACAGGCGTGATGTAGGAAGTTTTCGGAGCGACAGCGTTAAAGTCGACATCACCCCGGATCGCCCATCCCTTCTTGAACTGCGGGCCTTCGACGCGTGTGGTCCCGATATCAATTACCACAGCACCTTCCTTTACCATATCGGCCGTGATAAGCCCGGGTTTTCCGACCGCAACGAGCAGGATATCCGCAGCACGTGTATAGGAAGCAAGGTCCTCTGAGTACAGGTGGCAGATGGTTACCGTGGCGCGCCCTTGTTGCACGAGCATCATGCTGAGTGGCGCGCCGGCGATACGGCTCGCGCCGACAACCACCGCGTGTTTTCCTTCGGTGGGAATGTCGTAACGACGAAGCAGTTCCATCACACCAAAGGGCGTAGCCGGCATCAGCAGTGGATTCTTCGAAATGATACTTCCAAAGTTGTGATTGGTGAAACCATCTACGTCTTTGTCGGGCCGGATCATCTCCGTAATGTGTTCCACCGAAATGTGCGGCGGCAACGGCAACTGCACGATAAAACCGTCTACATCGTCATCATTGTTAACGTGGTCGATGTGCATCAACAACCGCTCTTCACTGATCGTGTCGGCAAAGCGCATCATGGTGTAATGATAACCTACCGCCTTGCAGGCCTTCACTTTGTTGTCGACGTAGGTTTGACTTGCCCCATCGTCGCCGACAAGGATAATCGCAAGGTGGGGTATCTTCTTGCCTGCTTGTTTGCGCAGGGCGACCTTCTCGGCGATTTCATTTTTGATATCGTCGGAAATCTTGCGGCCGTCGATTAATGTGTAGGGCGTGGTTTCAGTCATTTGAAATTCATATGAGGCAAAGACAATCCGTCCTGTCTCTGCATGGTCAATCTATTTTCAGTACGGCCATAAAGGCTTCCTGCGGCACTTCAACCGTGCCGATCTGGCGCATGCGCTTCTTGCCTTTCTTTTGTTTTTCCAAAAGCTTGCGCTTCCGCGAAATATCCCCTCCATAACATTTGGCGATCACGTTCTTGCGGATGGCGCTGATCGTTTCGCGCGCCACTATCTTCTGGCCTATGGCCGCCTGTATGGCCACTTCAAACATGTGGCGGGGAATCAGTTCTTTCAACTTTTCGCACAGCTTCCGACCCCAGTCGTAGGCTTTCTGGCGATGGACGATTGCACTGAGCGCATCGACCCTTTCCCCATTGAGCATCACATCGAGTTTGACCATATCCGATTCATGATACCCTGCCAGGTGATAATCCAGCGATGCGTAACCGCGGGAAATCGTTTTGAGTTTGTCGAAGAAATCGAATACAATTTCGGCAAGCGGCATTTCGAACGTCAATTCAATCCGGTCCGTCGTGAGGTACGTTTGGTTCTTGATCATCCCGCGTTTGTCCATGCACAAACTGATGATCGGGCCGATGTACTCCGCTTTGCTGATAATCTGGGCATTGATGAAAGGTTCTTCAATGCGATCGGTCTTGGTCACGTCTGGCATTTCCGAAGGGGCGTTGATATTGACGACCTCCCCGTTCGTAAGATAGGCTTTGAACTGCACGGAAGGCACCGTGGTGATCACCGTCATGCCGAACTCGCGTTCCAATCGTTCCTGGATGATCTCCATATGGAGCATGCCGAGGAAACCGCACCGGAATCCAAATCCCAGGGCAGCTGACGTCTCCGGTTCCCAGACGAGCGAGGCATCGTTAAGCTGGAGTTTTTCCATCGATGCGCGAAGTTCCTCAAACTCCGAAGTCTCAACGGGATAAATACCGGCAAAGACCATCGGCTTCACGTTTTCGAATCCCTTGATCGCTTCGCCGGGCCTTTCCGGGTGCGTGATCGTATCCCCGACCTTTACTTCGCGCGCGACCTTGATGCCGGAGATGAGATAGCCCACGTTGCCGGCGAATATTTCGTTTCTGGGTTGCTTCTCCAGTTTCAGCACGCCGATTTCTTCGGCGAAATATTCCCTGCGTGTATTGACGAACTTGATGCGTTCACCTTTCCGGATGGTGCCGTTAAACACCCGGAAATACACTTCAATGCCGCGGAATGAATTGAAGACAGAATCGAAGATCATCGCCTGAAGCGGCGCGTCAGCGTTCCCTTTCGGCGGTTCAATTCGTTCAACGACCGCCTTGAGGATCTCTTCGATGCCAACGCCTTCTTTGGCGCTTGCGCGGATGACATCTTCCGGCTTGCATCCGATCAGCTCCACAATTTCGTCGGTCACGTCATCGGGCATGGCGTGCGGCAAATCGATTTTGTTCAGCACGGGTATGATCTGCAGGTCGTGTTCAAGGGCCAGATAGAGGTTTGAAATCGTCTGCGCCTCTATTCCCTGGCTGGCATCCACGATCAGGAGCGCCCCCTCGCAAGCGGCAATTGACCGGGAAACTTCGTATGAAAAATCGACGTGACCGGGCGTATCGATCAGGTTGAGGACATACTCCTTCCCGTCCAGCTGGTAGTTCATCTGAATGGCGTGCGCCTTGATGGTAATGCCCTTTTCACGTTCCAGATCCATATTGTCGAGTACCTGCGCCTGCATCTGCCTCGACGTCAGGGTGCCGGTAAACTCCAGAAGCCGGTCAGCCAGCGTGCTCTTACCATGGTCAATATGCGCGATGATGCAAAAATTTCGGATGTTTTCCATTCCCGTCTTTGTTCCTCAATATGGAGTGCAAAAGTAGGATTTATTGGGAAGATATTGTAAAAATTGCGCCTTTGCGCGCGATTTTTCGGGCGGTCAGCGCCGCCGGTCCAGGAAGCCCTGGACGACTTCTTTAAGCGACGCGACCTCATTTGCATCCATCCGGCTCGACTTCACTTCGGAAAGCAGCTCAAACATCACCTGCTTGTCATAACCGAGTTTGGCGGCGACCATACCGCAAAAGGCGATCTCCTCGCGGTACATCCGCTCGTCGAGCTTCATAAGCTGGATCAGGCTGAACAACAAGTCAAATTTCTGGTCGTCTGTCAAGTGCTGCGGCACGGCAACTTCGTGACGCTGAGTGAACAGCGGATATATTTCATCCGGATAGATGCCGTTGGCGCGCCCTATACTTATTAAGAAATTCTTTTCCCGGTCGGCAACCTGGCCATCCACCTTGGCCAGGTTGATAAGAAGTTTCATGATAGACAGATCGTCCATAGAGGGGTAAAAGGGGGTTTGCGATTTCTCACCAACCTAGTAAGTTAATAACAAATAACCAATAACTTTAGAACTATGAATTTTCTAGCCCACGCATATCTCTCAGGTGATGATCGCAAAATACTGGTGGGCAACTTCATCGGCGATTTCATCAAGGGAAGACAAGCACTCAACGAACTGGAAACGCGCATCGCCCGAGGTGTTGAACTGCACAGGGCCATCGACGACTATACCGACAATCATCCGGTGGTGTATGAAAGCAAACGCCGCCTCCGTCCCAAATACCGCCACTACGCCGGCGTTATCGTCGACATCTTTTACGACCATTTCCTGGCAGCCAACTTCCAGACTTTCGGAGGGCAGCGGCTCACCGTTTTTGCTGCCCGGACTTACAAAACGATCCAAAGCTTTTCGGATATCCTGCCCGAGCGATTTAAGCGGATGCTGCCGCACATGCTGCACGGCAACTGGCTCGTAAGCTACTCCGAAATAACAGGCATTCACCGCGCCCTTTCAGGCATGGCCAGCCGCACCCCCTACCGGTCGCACATGGAGGAAGCTTCCACCGACCTGAAGGAACATTATGACGATTTTTTCAAGGAATTTCAGGCGTTCTTCCCCGACCTCGAAGCGTTTTGCGCTAAGTGGCTTGGGGATTAGTCATTGGGTATTGGGCATTGGGCACTGGGCATTGGGCACAAAGCCCCCACATTCCCATCACTCTACCCCCACATGAACACATGAACACATGAACACACTAACACCAATGTCATTAACTTAAGCACTTTTTGATTACCTCACCTCAATCCTCTC
>CAYMWA010000012.1:22629-39963 GCA_964393795.1 uncultured Roseivirgaceae bacterium | reverse complement strand
TCCCCGATTGTCAATTGCCAACTGTCAACTGTCAATTGAGCGCCGGCACTGCGCGCGGATTGAGGTCATTGGTCATTAGTCATTAGTAATTGGGAATTGGGTGTTGGGGATTAGAGACAGTATGGAAAGTGCCGGCACTAAGGGTATACACTTCCCCGATTGTCAATTGCCAACTGTCAACTGTCAATTGAGCGCCGGCACTGCGCGCGGATTGAGGTCATTGGTCATTAGTCATTAGTAATTGCGGGGGGGCCGGTAGGGCTCCTTGTACGCGTCACCGATTGTCAACTGATCGACAATTCCCAATGAATGCAGACGACTTAAAACTTAAAACTTAAAACTTAAAACTTGAAAAGGGTTGTTGTAGGATTATCCGGGGGAGTTGATTCCAGCGTAGCGGCGTATTTGCTTCAGCAGCAGGGATACGAGGTGATCGGTATGTTCATGAAGAACTGGCATGATGACTCGGTGACCATCAGCAAGGAATGTCCGTGGCTTGATGACAGCAACGACGCCATGATCGTTGCTCAGCATCTGGGCATTCCCTTTCAGGCGATCGACCTGAGCGCTGAATACAAGGCGCGTATCGTCGACTACATGTTCGCCGAATACCGCGCGGGACGTACACCCAATCCGGATGTGCTCTGCAACCGTGAAATCAAGTTCGATGTTTTTCTTAACAACGCGTTGAAGATCGGAGCGGATTTCGTCGCCACGGGACACTACGTCAGGAAAGACAGCATTGAGAAAGACGGAGAAACGATCCACCGCCTCCTGAGTGGTCGCGATTCGAATAAAGACCAGAGCTATTTCCTGTGCCAACTCACACAGGAGCAACTGTCTCGTTCGCTCTTCCCTATCGGGGAATTGACGAAACCACAAGTTCGGGAGATCGCGAAGGAGATTGGACTGGTCACGGCGGAGAAAAAAGACTCGCAGGGCCTGTGCTTCGTGGGGAAGGTGCACTTGCCGGAATTCCTGCAACAACGTCTTCAAATGAAGAAAGGCCATGTGGTCGAACTTCCGGCGACAGCCGATGCTTTTCGGAACGGCTTCGCCGACGATGACCTGGTCGGCCTTACCACGCCCTATGCACTCAGTGCCGCAGAAGGCAAGATCATCGGCGAACACAACGGCGCCCACTACTATACCATTGGTCAGCGGAAAGGCCTCAACATCGGCGGCTATGCCAAGCCCCTTTTTGTGATCGGTACGGACACTACCGAAAACATCATCTATACCGGCATGGGCGAAGATCACCCCGGCCTTTACCGGAGGGGATTATTTATTCCAACGGATGATATTCACTGGGTGCGAAACGACCTCGCGTTGCCCGTGGGGGCCTCGCAAAAGTATCGTGCGCGCATCCGCTATCGCCAACCGCTACACGACTGTACGCTTCACATGAAGGAAGAAGGCCTCTACGTCATCTTTGACAAACCGCAAAAGAGCGTCACGCCCGGACAGTTCGCAGCGTGGTACGAGGGCGAAGAACTGGTGGGCTCCGGCGTGATCAGTTGAGGTCTGCACACTCCAAGACCACCATCACAGAGACCTCCTGCACAGGTATTTCGCCGCTCATCAGTTATTTATGCCCCATCTACGGAGCATTCGTCATCTTCCATGTTCCAACATACGAGCAGACTGACCCTTTTAGCATCTCATGCCACCTCCAAAAAAGTTGACAGAAAACGAGATCATCGAGCTATCGAATTATCAACTCACTTCTCTTGGTATTGGTATCGCCAAAGGGCGATTCAAGATCTCCGACGTCGGCGACTTGCTTCCGGGATCAGTGATGCTTCACGATTTGAGCGATATGAAAGCCGTCTACATTAATAAGTGGGGGTGTGACCACTTGCGGCATTCGCTCGAAGAAATTGAAGAGATGGGGCCGGCTTACTATGAGAAGTTCTTTTTTAAGGAAGAAATGAGAGTGACGCGACAAAGGGCCAACGAATTCGTCGCCAGAAAAGATCCTACCGCGCAATTTTCATACTTTGAACGGCTGAAGATTGAAGGCAGAAATCCGGTTGGATTGTATTACAGTTCCTGCAAGCTTCTGACGACCGAAGATCCATTGGAAGCGTCAGACAAGTTGATCATCATATCCACACCGGTTGAAGGGATAGCGCTGGCGGGAAGGAAGCTCTCAAAACTCGTCGAGGAAAACGAGTATGCGATGAAACATCACAGCAAGTTCATCAGCCTGACTTCGCGGGAGAAGCAAATCATTTCACTGTTAGCGGAAGGGAAATCCTCACAAGAGATTTCGGATGTCTTGTTTATCTCCTATCATACAGTCACCACCCATCGCAAGAATATTTCAAGGAAGCTGAACATCCGCACGTTTTCAGAACTGCTTAAGTTTGCGAATGCATTCGATCTGATTCGTTATTGACAAATCCGCTCACGCCCCCGGAAACGATGAACTTCATGGCATCAGGCCCCGAGACGTTCAGCGGTTTCACGCTTTCTTTCGGAACAAAGTAATGATAGCCCGATATCGCGTAAGCATGAGGGAAGTACACCACCACCATATCTTTTAAGTCGAGTGCCTCAAGGTCCGGTTGGGTGACAAATCCGACCTGGTACAGTTCGTTTTCGCGATTGATCCGAACGAGCACAGGCCTGTTAAATTTCCGGTTATCGCCCACCACAGCACCGAGCAGATCGCGCACCGTTGAATAGATGATCTTCACGAGTGGAATCCGGCTCATGCCGGCGTCGAACCACATTCCAAGTGTCCGGAAAATATAATTGGTGGACAAGTATCCAATCAGCGTAATCACCGAAACGACAATGAGAAAACCCAGACCGGGGTACGGAAGCGCCAGTTGGTCGTCCAGCCAGGTGAACGAAAAATAGATGAAATAAGCCGTTGCCAAAAGCGGCACAATGAACAGCGTGCCACTGAAAAAATACCGCAGGATGCGGCTTGCGATGTGATTCATACTGCAAGTTAGATCACGTGAACCAAAAGTCAATGATCAACGGCCTGATTCGGAAGGCTGGCGTTCATTATCGCGACAAGGCAAGCGCCCTGGAGAGCGCAAGGCGAACCGCTTCATCTACCTGCTCGTCGATGCTGATGTAGGTGGTGTCGATGACCACAGCATCCTCAGCCTGTCTCAACGGACTTTCTTCCCTGGCGGTATCGATCTTGTCGCGATGCAGGAGATTTTCAATGACATCGTCAAGGTCGACCAGCTGACCCCGTTCCAGAATTTCGCGCTGTCTCCTGAAAGCACGTACGAGAATGTCGGCCGTCATGAAAAGCTTAAGTTCCGCATCGGGAAAGACGACAGTGCCGATATCGCGCCCATCCATCACGACACCCTTCTCCTTTCCCATGCGCCGCTGTTGCGCGACAAGCGCCGTACGCACTTCCTTCAGCGTGCTGACCTGACTGACGTTCTGCGACACCCGCATTTTGCGAATCTGTTGTTCAACGTTGAGTCCGTTGAGATAGGTCTCGGAAGCGTTTTTTGAGTTCACTCCGAATGATACCTGTATCTGCTGCAACGCGCGCGCCACCTCCTTCGGGTTGGTCAGCGCGACGTGATGGTCGAGGAAATAGAGCGTCACCGCGCGATACATAGCACCGCTGTCGATATAACGATATCCCAGCACGCTCGCGACCTGCCTGGCGGTTGTACTCTTCCCACAGGCGGAATACCCGTCGATGGCAATGACAATCTTCTTCAAACACATTAGCAGTCTTTTAGCGGACAAGGAATGGGCTTGCCCGGCTTAAGCCTCTTCTTTTTGTGATGCTGCGTCGACGCACAACCGTCTGCAATGAAGATCATGAGTGCAAACAGGAAAATGATGACTGACCTGAGTTTCAAGGGCATGTGTGTTAGGTGACCTGTAATTTGTGTTCGTGACCTGTAAAAGTAGAAAAAAGAACCAATGATTCCGTAAATTTATACCATTCCGACGGCTACAGCCCTGAACATTCGATCAGCAAAGGCAGCCACCCAACCGGCAGTTACAAGAAACGGGAAAAGAGACCAGTTACTAAAACAGCATCGCATGGAAAGCAAGAAAGAACGTCCGAACGAAAATCCGAACAAGAAACGGTTTGACGGGTTCGAAAAAAAGGTCGACCAATTCATGGGCGAAGTGAGCGAAGCCGGTGAACGGCTTCAGAAAGAGTTCGAGGAAAAATTCGAAGAGTTAAAGCAAACCGCCAGCAAAGTGAAACGCGAAGCAGAAAACAAAGAGCGCTGGAAAGAGGTCGAGTCCAACCTCAAAAAGGCCGCCGATGAACTGGGCGGCGCGTTCAAAGCCGCGTTTAAGAAAAGAAGCTGAAAACCAGTTGACAATTGACAGTTGACAATAGGGGAAGTGTAAGCCGACAGTTCCCGGAATTCGAATTCGAAGTACGAATTGCGAAGTACGAATTTTGAATGACCGTTTACCCGATATAGACCGTTTTCACGTTGACAAACTCCTTGATTCCGAGTTCGGAAAGTTCGCGCCCATAGCCAGACCGTTTAATTCCGCCGAAAGGCAAACGTTGATCCGAACGCATGAGTGAATTGACAAACACTGATCCTGACTCGATGCGACGGGCCAGTCGTTCACCACGTTCGCGGTCTTTCGTCCACACGGATGCCCCCAGTCCGTACCGGTTCTGGTTGGCAAGGCTAGCAGCGTCATCTTCATCCCGGGCTGTAATGATCGCTGCCACGGGACCAAAGGTTTCTTCATCAAAGGCAGGCATTCCGGGAGAAACATTGTCGAGTATCGCTGGCTGATAATTCGCCCCTTCGCGCGCACCGCCGGCGATCAGTTGTGCACCCGCCGACAGTGAACCTTTGACCTGTTTCTCAAGGTCATCAGCCAGGTCGACGCGGGCGAGCGGGCCGGTGGTAATTCCTTCCTTCAGCGGATCCCCTTGTCGCAAAGCATCCACGTGCTTTCGAAAACGTTCGAGGAAAGCGTCACGCACTGACTCGACAATGATAAACCGTTTTGCTGCGATGCACGACTGCCCGGCATTTCGCATGCGTGATTGCGTGGCCACCTTCGCGGCGAGATCCAGGTCGGCATCCGCCAGCACAATAAAAGGATCACTACCGCCGAGTTCCAGCACCGTCTTTTTGAGGTTTTTCCCGGCGGAAGCAGCTACCTTCGTTCCAGCAAACTCGCTTCCGGTCAACGTCACCGCTTTGATGACGTCGTCGGAAATGATGCCGTCAACCTTGTCAGAACCGACAAGCAGCGATTGAAATGTCCCTTCCGGGAAGCCTGCTTCACGGAAGATTTGCTCAATCGTCAGCGAACACTGTGATACATTACTGGCGTGCTTCAACACGCCGACATTTCCCGCCATCAACGCCGGAACGGCAAAGCGAAACACCTGCCAGAACGGAAAATTCCAGGGCATGACGGCGAGCACAGGACCGAGGGGCTGATAGCAGATGAAGCTCTTCTTCGCGTCCGTATCGACGAGTTGATCTTCCAGAAACGACTCGGCATTCTCGGCGAAGTAATCGCAAAGCTTCGCGCACTTTTCTATTTCCGCTTCCGATTCGGCCAGCACTTTGCCCATCTCCAGCGACATAATTTCCGCATATTTACGTTTGTTCATGCGCAGCAACTGTCCCGCCACCTTCATCAATGCGGCGCGCCTCGAAAATTTTTCATCCCTCCACAAACGGAAGCCTTCGGCCGCCAACTGGAGTTTGTCATGGACGGTTTTGTCGTCGTGCTCGGGATATTCGTTGATCAGGGACTGATTGTAGGGATTGATGGACTTCAACATGGGTGTGTACTTTAATGATCATCTAACAGATTCACCGCCGGTTCAATTCCCGGATATTCGATTTCTTTACGCAAAGGATTGAAATCCCGTGCCGACGATTGAATATTCCTGCGGGCTATCGACAAGGCAATCCGATAAAACGTTGCATCCCAACCCCGATAGGGCCCGATAGGGGTTGAATACGAATAGCCCGAGGTGCAACATTACCGAGCACAAAAAAAAACGGGAAGTTTAGAACTCCCCGGACACTAGCTGAAACAATGCCGTCTCTGCAAGGCCTCGCAGCCCTGCAACCTGCAACTTGCAACCTGCAACCTGCAACTTGCAACCTGCAACTTACAACCTGCAACCTGCAACTTACAACCTGCAACCTGCAACCTTTCCCTATCCTATAGACACGCGTTTGAATTCCGCCACCGTCAACCCTTTGGTGACGTTGTCGAGGTATTGGGCAACGGTCTTGGAATTGTCTTTCACAAAGGCCTGGTGCAGCAGCGTGTTGTCTTTGAAAAAGCGCTGCAATTTGCCTTGTGCGATTTTCTCTACCATGTTCTCCGGCTTACCTTCGGCGATGATCTGCGCTTTGGCAATCTCCAGTTCCTTGTCGATCACGGAGCGGTCGACCGATTTTTCATCCACCGCTACCGGATTCATGGCAGCGATTTGCATACCCACATCCTTTCCGGCTTCGGTAACGTCCGTGCCGTTCACTCCTTTCAGCGATACCAGGACGCCGAGTTTCGAACCCGCGTGGATATAGGGAACCACAGCTTCACCACTCATGAACACATACTCACTCACCTCGATCTTTTCGCCGATCTTTCCGACGAGTTCAACAATCTTTTCATTGAGCGTGAGTCCGTCTGCCTTCAGTTCGAGCAGTGCATTCTTATCGGCGGGCTTTTCAGCAAATGCTTTGTCGGCGATGAGCGTACCGAGGCTCTGAAACTCTTCATTCTTGGCAACAAAGTCTGTTTCACAGTTCAGGGCGACCAGAACACCTTGCTTCTTGTCATCGCTTACCTTTACGAATACTGCCCCTTCTTTGGCGTCGCGGTCGGAGCGGGATGCGGAAACCTTCTGTCCTTTCTTTCTGAGTATTTCGATGGCTGCCTCAAAATCACCGCCGGCTTCGGTCAGTGCCTTTTTACAATCCATCATACCTGCGCCCGTCATCTGACGAAGCTTGTTTACATCTTGTGCTGAAATGGCTGACATATGAATAAATTACGAATGTTTGAATTACGAATGTCGAATATTGAATTACGGTCCCCCGAAAAAAACAAAACACCGGCAAGGGGCCGATGTTTCGCGTCAAGTTATCGTGACACCGGGTTGCAGGGGCAATGCATCGCGTCCCTCAACCGGCCGCCTCATCAGGCCTTTGATTCTGTTACAGGCTCGTCCACTTTTCGCTTCTCCTCTTCCTCTTTCTTCAAAGCGGCGTCTTCCTTATCTTTCTTACGCTCCATCAGCGCTTCTTCGATTACCTTGCCGATGTGGCGCGTAAGGATGTTAATAGATTTAAACGCGTCATCGTTGCACGGTATCGGGAAATCGACTCCTGACGGATCACTGTTGGTATCAACAAGCGCAAAGACCGGAATGTTCAGCTTCTGGGCTTCCGTGACCGCGATGTGTTCGCGCTTCACGTCAATCACAAAGAGGGCGGCGGGCAGTCTGTTAAGGTCTGCGATACCACCGAGCAATTTCTCAAGCTTCGCTTTCTCGCGGGTCACCATGAGACGCTCGCGCTTGGCCAGGTTGGCGAAAGCTTCATCTTTCATCAACTTGTCTATTTGCGAAAGCTTCTTCAGCGATTTGCGGATCGTTGCAAAGTTGGTCAGCATGCCGCCGAGCCAGCGCTCCGTTACGTAAGGCATGTTGAGCCTTTTGGCTTCCTCCGTCACAACGTCCTTGGCCTGTTTCTTCGTGGCCACGAACATGATCTTACGGCCGGAACGCACAATATTTTTCAGGGCGAACGACGCTTCTTCAAGGCGCTCAAGCGTCTTGTTGAGATCGATAATATGGATGCCGTTGTTTTCCATGAAGATGTACTCGGCCATCTTCGGATTCCATTTGCGTGTCAGGTGACCAAAATGAACACCTGCATCCAATAACTCCTGATAGGTTAATTTTTCTGCCATTGATTTCTTTCTGTTAACGCTTGCTAAACTGGAACCTCCTTCTCGCCTTTCTTCTTCCCGGCTTCTTGCGTTCCACCATTCTGGAATCGCGTGTCAGCAGCCGGTCCTTTTTCAAGGCAGGACGGTGTTCGTCGGTAATCTTCACCAGCGCACGGGCGATGCCAAGGCGTACCGCTTCGGCCTGTCCCTTTACACCGCCACCTTCTACATTGACGGTAACGTCGTACTGGTCTTCAGCCTTGATGGCGGCAAGCGCTTGCTTTACTGTCGTTTGATGGATTTCGGAAAGGAAATAGTCCTTCAGAACGCGGTTGTTCACCGTGATATCCCCCTTGCCCGGCTGCAAATAGATGCGGGCAACTGAGGTTTTTCTTCTACCGATAGCGTTGATAATCTGCATTTATCAGAATTTAATTTCTTTTGGTTGTTGTGCCTGATGGGGATGTTCGGCACCCTTATATACATGAAGGCTCCTGAAAAGTTCGCGACCCAGCCTGTTTTTTGGCAGCATCCCGCGCACGGCGTGCTCAATCAGCCGCTCAGGGTACTTCGACCGGATAAGCGACGGCGTATACTCGCGCTGACCACCCGGATAGCCCGAATGGGAGAAAATGACGCGATCGTTCCACTTCTTGCCCGTCATCTTTACCTTTTCCGCATTGATGACGATCACATGATCCCCGCAATCGACGTGCGGCGAATAACTCGGCTTGTGCTTGCCCCTGATGATTTTCGCAATCTGACTTGCCACCCGACCCAAAACCTGCGCCTTGGCGTCTACAACAACCCAGCCCTTTTCGACTGTCGCCTTGTTGGCGTAAGTGGTCTTATAGCTGTTATGATCCATTTTTATGCTTAAAATCCAATTAAATGCACCCTTCCTGTCTTAAAAAGGGACACAAAGGTAAAAGTTGTTATTCTGAAATGCAAGGGGCGCCAGCGAATATTCCAAGGGTAGGGCCTTTTCACCGCAGAGACGCCACGGCGCAGAGGGCGCAGCGTTTTTTTCAGGCGTGCGGCCTTCGCGAGGCGCAGATCGTGAGTGAGGGCTCGAGGCACAACCCCTGATAACCGGCACTCGCCACTCACAACCTCTGCGTCCTCGGCGCCTTGGCGTCTTCGCGGTGAAAAGGCCAGCGCAGCGTCTCACGAATTCATCTCCAGCTGGCGCACCAGCGCCTGAAAATCCTTCGGATACGGCGCCTCCACCAGATGCCACGCACCGGCCAGGTCGTTAAACCGCAACGAAAACGCGTGCAACGCCATTCGTTTGATGAAGGGCTCCTCCTCGGTACCCTTTTTCAATTTATAGCCGCGCTTCACCTGCGAGAGCAGAAAGGGCTTGCCCCCATACGTCTCGTCGCCGGTAATCGAGGCTTGTCGTATCGCCAGGTGAATGCGGATCTGGTGCATGCGGCCGGTAATCGGCCGGCACTCTATTAAGGAGTGATACTTGAATGACTTCAGCGCGGTAAACCAGGTTTGCGCCGGTTTGCCGCCCGACCGGCTGATCTTCACTACGCCATCATCAAGCTTTTGGATGGGCGCATCAACGAGTTCATCTTCGAAATTGTGGATGCCGTCAACGACGGCGTGATACACCTTACCCGCCTGCCTGTGCTCAAACTGCATATTCAGATTCCGGTACGCATCCGGATTCTTGGCAACGGCCAATACGCCAGAAGTATCCTTATCAAGCCGGTGGCAGACCTGGGCGTCACTGGTGTATTCGCGTGCCAGCGCCAGCAGATCAGGCCTGCCATGCCGGTCCTGCAACGTGGACAAAAATGGCGGCTTGTTCACCAGAACGTAATCCTCATCCTCAAAGAGGATAAGGTCCTTAAAGTGAATCCGCTTGTTTCCTTCTCTAAATGCTGGCTTCGTAATCTGGTCCATCGTCGTCGTTATCCCGGGGAAATCGCGAAAGTTTGAAACTGAAAGTCGACCCTTTCCCCGGTGTGGTCTCGACTTCAGGCCTGGCGTTATGCTCTTCCAGAATATGCTTAACAATGGCAAGTCCCAATCCCGTTCCCCCTTTCGCACGACTTCGACTTTTGTCCGCCCGGTAAAAGCGCTCAAAGATATGCGGAAGATGTTCCGCGTCGATGCCTTCACCGAAATCGCGTACATAGGTGACCACAGCTTCTTTGCCGACATTGAAACTTACAACCACTTTGTCCGCTTCCGCGGAATGATTGATCGCATTGGAAATCAGGTTGGTCATCACCTGGCTGATACGATGTCCATCGGCGTACACCGTGATCTTGCGCACGGGCCCCTCAATTTGGAGTTCAATCCCCTTCTTCGCGGATTTGACCCTGAACTGATCAAAGACATCGACAGTGAGCGCGTACAGGTCTACCTCACTCATATGCATCTTTACCTGACCGGTCTCAATGTTGGAAAGTGTCAGCAGGTCCTGAACGAGCACGTCGAGGCCATCAAGGCTGCGCATCGCCTTCTTCAGAAATTTTTTTCTAACGGACTTATCTTTCACGGCGCCGTCGATCAGCGTGTGAATAAACCCCTGAGCGGCGAAAATGGGCGTTTTCAGTTCGTGCGAAACATCGGCAATAAAATTTTTCCGGAAGGCCTCCTGTTTGTTGAGCCGGTCAATCTCGTGCTGCTTTTCATCCGCGAAAGCGGCAATACGCGTACTGATATCCGTTAGAATATCCTCAGATTCATCATTATCTATGTGGTCTAGCGCAATGTCGAGCTTCCCCAGACTGGTTTTCAACCGCCTCAACTTGCGGAAATACACGCGCTCAAGCGTGACATATATCCCGCCCAATGCCACAAGGAAGGTCAACAAGAATAGAATGAGCAATGTCCCGCCGGTAGCGGATGTTAGCGCCGCCGTCATCGCCGTTGTGGCTATGCCGAGACCGGCCGACAGCAAAGCGGGAATACCAAGTGGATGGTTGCGCATGCGCGAAGATAGGTAAGTTGAACAACTTCCGGGAAGTTTAGAACTTCCCGGAAGTTGTTCACTGCCCCGGAGCAAATTTGTACCCCACTCCTTTCACCGTGGTGATATAATTCTCGCCAATCTTCTCGCGGACTTTTCGTATATGAACATCAACTGTGCGCGGCACAACATATACATCCGCACCCCAGATGTGGCGCAGCAGGTCGTCACGGGTAAGCACCTTGTTCGAATTTTCCGCGAGATAAAAAAGCAACTCGAACTCTTTCCGGGGAAGGTTGATTTCGCGGCCCTTGACGGTAACGGTATAGCTGGCCCTGTCGATCTTTAAGTCGTCCGCTTCGATGACGTTTACGCGCGATGCCCCCCGCGGCCCTCTCCTGAAAAGCGCGTTGATCCGGCTGAGCAGCGCCCGCGGCTTGACCGGCTTGGTGATGTAGTCGTCGGCTCCCGAGTCAAAGCCGGCGACTTCTGAATATTCTTCCGAGCGGGCGGTGAGAAAGACGATGATTGATTTCTGCGTTTCAGGCATTTCGCGCATCCGCCGGCATGCTTCGACACCGTCCATGACAGGCATCATCACATCAAGCAGCACCAGGTCGGGCAGAAACTTTCTGGCCTTCTGCAACGCCTCGGCACCGTCCGACGCCGTCTCTACCGTGTAACCAGCCTTTTCAAGGTTGTATTGCAGGAGTTCACGAATCGGCTCCTCATCGTCGACCACGAGCACCTTTTGATTAGGCGTGTTTCCCATAGCGCGCAATTTAGCTTAAAAGTAAATCGAAAGGTGTGGCGGACAAAATGGTTACAATTTGTTAACAGACGCTCGACGGTCCACAGTCCACGGTCCACAGTAAGTTGTGCACAGATTGATAGGGCGATGTTTTGTCGCTCAGTCAACTCTCAGAATCACTAGATTGACGCTATTTCAAACATACGGCCCCTACTACCGTGAACCATGGACTGTGGACCGTGGACCTATGCACCATTCAGAGAAACGGGTGCTTCGCACTCAAATACTCAATGTACGCCTGGAGGTCGCCATCAAATTCGGTAGTCCACTCTTTGAAGAAAATATCCTGCTTCGCCTGGTAACGCATAAAGTTCATGAAGTAGGCGTTGTTCGGAAGGTGTTCCTGGTAGCGCTGTGAAGGTTTCGGCGTCATGGCACTGAACGAAAGGGTGTCAAGCGAATCGACAATCTTACGGATCAGCGTGTGTTTGCGCTTCAGTTTTTCCTCGAAGGGGTCATCGGCATTCATCGTCTTGTAAAGGCTGTCGAGCTTCTCCGCGCCGTGCAGCATGTGATCGGCGAAAAGCCTGTAGTCGCGGTCTTCGTTCATGTAGGTGATATACTGTTCCGACGACGGTCCGTACATCGACAAGAGGAACTGCTCCGCACCACGGTCGCCGATGAACGTCGCGAGATTTTCGTTGAAGTCGACACTGTCTTTGATAAATATGGTGGCGTGCGACATCTCGTGAATGATCAGATTGGCGAGGTCGCCATCACTGCGTGCGAGCATCTTGCTCAGGATCGGATCCGTAAACCAGCCAAGGGTCGACCATCCGCCAGGGTTGCGGATATTGACGTCCCATCCTTCCGCCTCCAGTTCTTCCTTTAGCCTGACAGCCTTTTCACGGTCGAAGAATCCTTTGTAAGGTACCGAGCCAATCACCGGAAACGTCCACTCTTTCGCCTTGAGCGCAAACGGCTCGCTCGCCATGACCACCCACATCACTTCTTTTCCCTGCTGATCATAGAGCGTCTTGTAGTTTCGCGTGTCTTTCAGGCTGAGTGAGTCGATCGCAAACTGGCGCACCTTATTGATGAGCACCAGCTTTTCCTTCAGTGAATCAGGAAAAGCCGGATCCGCGAGGTACTCTTCCACTGGGCGGGCCTTCCAGATGATCTCAAGTTGGCCTTTTCCCTGCTCGAAGCCATACTTCACCAAATCCCATTCAATGATGACGACAGTCAGGATCAGCAACAGGAAAGCCAGGAAGATTCGCTTAACTACTTTTCGGACGCCCGGCATACCCGTTCAGTTGTGTAAAAAACATGGTGCTTTTTCGGCTAAAGATAGTCGGAATACCTGAATTCAACACGGCACAAAAATCGTCAACCCGTTGATTGTTGATGAATTACCATGATCACATTAAAGCAAGTAAGGAGCCCATATTTCCGTGCGCCTGATCACCCACAGCCGGTTGGCTACAGGCGGACGTTTCCGCACACGAAAATTTGTGACACCAATTGACACTGCACTTTTTTAAATTTGAGCCGATGTCGTAATTTCAACCCGCTTTCCCTTTGAAAGTTTACGGTACCCTACTGTGGACTGCCGACCGTGGACTGTGGACCACCCAAAAGAAACAATGACTCCTAATGAAAGTGAACGTGTAACCAAAAAAAGAACCTCATGAGCGAAGCAAAAGAAAAACTGAAAGCACTGCAACTGACCATTGACAAACTTGAGAAAACGTTTGGCAAAGGTACAGTGATGAAACTGAGTGATGAAAAGGTAGTGGATATCCCTTTCATTCCTACCGGTTCACTGGGACTCGATCTGGCCCTGGGCATAGGCGGCATTCCCCGCGGACGGGTAACAGAGATTTACGGTCCGGAATCTTCCGGAAAGACTACATTGACCATGCATTGCATTGCCGAGGCGCAGAAGCGCGGAGGTGTCGCTGCGTTCATTGATGCGGAGCACGCCTTTGACCGGTCATACGCGGAAAAGCTGGGCATCGATACCGAAAACCTGTTGATTTCCCAACCGGATAACGGAGAGCAGGCGCTCGAGATCGCGGATCACCTTATCCGGTCAGGCGCGATTGACATCATTGTCATCGACTCAGTGGCTGCGCTGGTTCCCAAGAGCGAACTGGAAGGCGAGATGGGCGACAGCAAGATGGGCCTTCATGCACGGCTGATGTCACAGGCGCTGCGCAAGCTGACGGGTACGATCAGCAAGACGGGCTGCGCGTGTATCTTCATCAACCAGCTTCGCGAAAAGATCGGCGTCATGTTCGGAAACCCCGAAACGACGACGGGCGGTAACGCATTGAAATTTTACGCGTCCGTTCGACTTGACATCCGACGGATCGGACAGATCAAGGAAAGCGCGGACGACATCACCGGAAACCGCGTCAAAGTGAAGGTGGTGAAAAACAAGGTAGCGCCTCCATTCAAGGTAGTAGAATTTGACATCATGTACGGGAGGGGGATATCGAAATCAGGAGAGATCCTCGACCTCGGCGTAGAACTCGACGTCGTTCAGAAGTCCGGATCGTGGTTCTCGTACGGCGGAAACAAACTCGGCCAGGGCCGCGATTCCGTGAAGCAACTGATCGAAGACAACCCTGAATTGATGGACGAGCTCGAAGGCAAGATCAAGGAGAAGATCATGGGCCCCGGACAGAAGCCGGTGCTTGAGGAGAAAGCATCGTGAGTGGTGAATGGTGAGTGGTGAGTGAGTGCGTGCGGCTTGTCGGTATTTGCGCTGCTTTTCGGGCGTGCGTGTTCGTCGTGAGTCGTGAATCGTGAGTCGTGAGTAGGACGTGCGGGTGCCACAGGGCGTGCCTGGAAGAGGGATTGTGCGTATTCTCTGGAAGATATGAATAAGTGTGTGTTCCGGAGGGTGAGTCACCTTTGCACATAATTAGCCCGAAACCAAAGAAATATACAACAGCAGCTCCAGACTCCAGTTTCAATAAACGTACGCCCCACTCACGACTCACGATTCACGCCTCACGAAAGAAGCCGCACCCAACCCAAACAACAGCACGTCCGCCAAGCCGTACGCCCCACTTACCACTCCTACGCCGCCCTGATCGCGATCACGGGATCAAGCCTCGCCGCCATGGCCGCCGGCACGATACCGGACACCAGTCCTATAACAGAAGATACGGTAAGTCCCAGGACAATATTCTTCACTGTGAGCGTCACCACCAGCGTCCCCAAGGGAATATAGGTGATCAGGTAGACGAGGAACAGACCGGCCAGGCCGCCGATGAGGCTGAGGAAAATGGCTTCGAATAGGAACTGGAACAGAACGAAATAGTTCTTGGCACCAAGCGATTTCTGAAGGCCGATGATACTGGTCCGTTCCTTGACGGATACAAACATGATATTCGCGATCCCGAAGCCGCCGACGAGGATAGAGAAGCCTCCGATGATCCACCCGGCCAGTCCGATAATGTCGAAAACGCCGCTGATTACGTTGACAATGGCTTCGGGGCGATTCAGGGAAAAGTTATCCTTTTCGGTCGGTCGCAGTCCGCGACGTACCCGCATCAGGCCCCGGACTTCATTTTCAAGCGCCACCAGTCCCAGATCTGACTCGAATCCCTTGACGCCGATCGTAGATCCGAGTTCACTCCAGACACCGGTGCCCGTCTGATACAGCCTTCGGAAAGACTGGTACGGAATGATAATGGCGTAGTCGTTGCTCGGGGTGCCCATGAAGCTCTGGCCTTCTTTCTGGATCGTTCCGATGACTACATATTTAAGGTTCTTGATTTTGATTTCCTTTCCTATCGGATCTTCGCCGTAAGGAAATAACGCATTGGCTACCTCAAAACCGATCACCGCGACGCTTCGTCCTGAAGAAAGTTCATGTGCCGTTGGAAAGCGACCTTGCTGGATGTTGACTTCAAAAAGCGCATCATAGCCGATAGCCGCGCCGACCAGCCGCACCTCGCCGATGCTGTTGTTGCCGCGCTTGATCACCATGTTCTGGCGGTCGGCAAAAATTGAAATCTGGCTTTCGTTCTTGAGGTTCGCCTGCAGAAACTGATACTCGTTATAGGAAGGATTGGGGCGGCGCCAGAAATCCCACCACCTGTACTCACCGTCATTGTCGGCCACGAAGGGCCACTTGTCAACATAAATGACCCCGGTGCCGAGAAAATCGAGGCTGTCCTTGATGTTTTTCTCCAGGGAATCAACAAGCGTAAGCACGGTGATAATGGCAAAAATACCGACAGTGACGCCCAGAAGCGACAGTACCGTGCGCAGAATATTGGACTTCAGTGCGCGCCAGGCAAAGCGGAAACTCTCAAAAATCTGGGTCAGCGTCTTCATGCAGGTGTATACGGAAGTTGCACAGCCAAGTTAGTCGTTCGACATCGTTTCCAATTACCAGATGTCGTTAAAAAATACGTCAATTCGTCGACCACCATTTTGCCATTTGGATGAAATTCGCTAGTCAATGTTCGCAAATCCTAAATATTGCCTTATTTTTGCAACCTTATTCAAAAAAACCCTTCATTGGGCATATCCTGCATAAAAAAATATGAAGCTATCCGAGTTCAAATTTGAATTGCCCCAGAATCTGATTGCCAGCCGCCCAGCCGAAAACCGAGACGAGTCGCGTTTGATGGTCCTCCACCGCGATTCCGGCGAGATCGAACACCGGGTTTTCAAGGATATTGTTGAGTATTTCGGAGAAGGGGATGTGCTCGTAGCCAATGACACGATGGTTTTCCCGGCACGGCTCTACGGCCGGAAAGAAAAAACCGGCGCAAAGATCGAAGTATTCCTGCTTCGGGAACTTAACCCCGACATGCACCTGTGGGATGTGCTTGTCGATCCGGCGCGCAAAATCCGTGTCGGCAACAAGCTGTATTTTGGTAATGGCGACCTGGTGGCAGAGGTGATCGACAACACGACTTCGAGAGGCCGCACGATCCGTTTTCTTTTTGATGGCGATGCTGAGGCGTTCGACAAAGTGATCGAGACGCTTGGTGAAACACCTCTGCCGAAGTATATCAAACGCAAAGTGGAGGCAGAAGACAAAGAGCGTTTTCAAACGATCTACGCCAAACACAAAGGCGCCGTGTCCGCACCGACTGCCGGCCTTCACTTCACACCGCAATTGCTCAAGCGCCTGCAAATCAAAGGCGTCGATATGACCTATGTCACGCTGCACATCGGACTGGGCACGTTCCGCCCGGTAGATGTGGAAGATCTCACCAAACACAAGATGGACTCCGAAAACTTCGTTGTCGGCACCACGCCGGTGCAGCTGGTGAACAAAGCTCTAGACAACAAGAAACGGGTGTGTGCGGTTGGCACAACGTCTATGCGCGCACTGGAGTCGGCCGTCTCAGCAACCAACCGGCTCAAGCCGCGTGAGGGATGGACCGACAAATTCATTTTTCCGCCGTACGAATTCAAGATCTGCAACGCCATGATCACCAACTTCCACATGCCTGAATCAACCCTGCTGATGATGGCCGCCGCCTTCGGAGGATACGAACAAGTGATGGAAGCGTATAAGATCGCTAAAAAGGAGAAGTATAAGTTTCTTACTTACGGCGATGCGATGCTCATTATTTAGTTGCCAGTTGCCTGCCGAAGCTCGCTAGGGTTGAGACCTCCAACCGTCATCCAAGGTTCAACTTCCGGGAAGTTTTGAACTTCCCGGAAGTTGCCGTTCGGCTCAAAGCCTGCAACCCGGCCCGCCTGTCAT
>CAYMWA010000012.1:0-22529 GCA_964393795.1 uncultured Roseivirgaceae bacterium | reverse complement strand
CAACTGACAACCGGCAGCCGGCCCTTCGGCAAGCTCAGGGACCGAGCGTTCAGCAACCAACAACCAACAAACTGGCAACTGGCAACCGGCAACTCGGCCTACACCAAACACGGAACTGGCACCCGTTGACACTCTTCCAAACCCGCCAAGCGAGACGTCACAGCCTCAACTGCTTCGTCAAATACAAAAACATAAAAATCGCCACCGGGTAGACGAGGAAATATTGTGGCGTGGGTGCGAAAAACCCGAGAAACATGCCTAAAGGTGCAAGTAGCAAGAGCACCCCTCCTATAAGGAACACCCATTTACGCGTCTTTTCCACAGGCCGGTTCACCATATCGATAAGGCGGTACACCAGAAATCCAATAATGGCTACGTTAAACGCAATGAGCAGAAATCGCAGGAGCATCATACAGTCGCTTTTTTCATAAAGTTAGGACCTTCGTCCGAATCGGCATCCGATTCTTCGTAGTTTTATGGCGTCACACAAAACGTGTGTAGTCTCAAAGATATTCTTAATAAAACAATCGGTACGCAGTCTTGACGGAACAGGAGTATGCACTTATAGTCGCCGGCGGCAAGGGTACGCGTGTGGGAAGTTCGCTTCCCAAGCAGTTCCTTGACTTAAACGGGAAACCCGTACTGCTGCACACGCTTGAGGTATTTTATCGTTATTCGGATAAGATTCAAGTGGTACTCGTTCTTCCCGAGGATGAGATTCCCACGTGGGGGGCAATTGCTCAACGCCATCAGTTTAATAAATCCTTAACGATCGTGTCCGGCGGCGCGACGCGCTTTCAATCCGTCAGGAATGGTTTGCAGGCTATTGGCGATGGCTATGTGGCGATTCACGATGGCGTGCGACCGCTCATCAGCCCATCAATTATTGCTGAATCTTTCCGACTTGCGCGGACGAGCGGTGCGGCAGTCGCTACCGTGCCGCTAAAGGAATCACTCAGGAGGATTAGCGACGCTGGTGACGAAGATAATGCGACCAATACACCGGCGTCGACTGCTGTTGATCGTTCCTTTTTCAGGATGGTGCAGACGCCACAGACGTTTGCCACAGATCTTATCAGGAAGGCTTACGCGACAGCCGAGGACCCGTTGCTGACCGATGATGCGAGCGTCGCCGAGCGCGCGGGGTTTCCCGTCATATTGTTCACCGGCAGTTATGAAAACATCAAGATCACTACGCCGGAAGATCTGGTCGTAGCGGAGGCATTACTAAAAAAGCGTGTGGAATAATTTAGACTCGGTACTGATTCAGTACTCGTCTTCATTGAAGAAGAAATCTTCTTTTGTCGGATAATCGGGCCATATCTCTTCGATGCTTTCATACGGCTGCCCGTCATCTTCGAGTTCCTGAAGATTTTCAACAACCTCCAGCGGAGCACCGGACCGGATAGAGTAGTCGATCAATTCATCCTTGGTAGCAGGCCAGGGGGCATCTTCCAGGTAAGAGGCAAGTTCCAGCGTCCAATACATATCTTATAGTCCTCCTTATTTTTTCGCAAAAATAAACTTTAATTGATGATTTCAAACTCCGTTTTTTCCTATTTCCTTACAGTTGAATAGAGCCAAAAAAGTTCTTTTTTTATCGAATAATCCAGGAAAATGTAACCATCCCGATTCCTGAAGACGGAAGTTATTTGCCATATTGCGCCCAAATCATCGAATTGGTATTGGAAACGATTTTCGACCAGGCATATTGCAGGTCGGAATTTTGAATCACGGTTATGGCTGACGAAAAGATCATTTTCTCCATGTCGGGTGTGAGCAAGATTTATCCACCCAACAAACAGGTACTCAAAGACATTTACCTCTCTTTCTTTTACGGCGCAAAGATTGGCGTACTGGGATTGAACGGATCGGGTAAGTCGTCGTTGTTGCGCATCATCGCGGGAATCGACAAAGACTTCCAGGGTGAAGTGGTATCCGACCTCAGTTTCAGTGTCGGCTTGCTCGAACAGGAACCGAAACTGGACAAGAGCAAAACCGTAAAGGAAATCGTAGAGGAAGGCGTTCAGGAAATCGTTTCATTGCTGAGGGAGTTTGAAGCCATCAACGAGAAGTTCGCCGACCCTGACGTGCTGGAGAATCCGGATGCCATGGAGAAACTCATTCAAAAACAGGGTGAGGTTCAGGAGAAGCTTGACGCCACAGGTGCCTGGGAACTTGACCACAAGCTGGAGCGCGCTATGGATGCATTGCGTTGTCCTCCGCCCGATGCGATCGTTGAAAACCTCTCTGGTGGCGAAAAACGCCGCGTGGCACTCTGCCGCCTGCTATTGCAGGAGCCCGACGTGCTGCTGCTCGACGAACCAACGAACCACCTGGACGCAGAGTCTGTGCACTGGCTGGAGCAACACCTCAAGCAATACAAGGGCACGGTTATCGCGGTCACCCACGACCGCTATTTCCTCGACAACGTGGCAGGATGGATACTCGAACTTGACCGCGGTGAGGGAATTCCCTGGAAAGGAAACTATTCTTCCTGGCTGGAACAGAAACAAAAGCGATTGGCACAGGAAGAGAAATCCGAATCCAAACGCCAGAAGGCCCTTGAGCGCGAACTGGATTGGGTGCGCATGAACCCAAAAGGGCGGCACGCCAAGGGGAAGGCACGCCTCAGTGCCTACGAAAAGTTGATGAGCCAGGAAACACGGGAGAAGGAAGAAAAACTCGAACTGTTCATCCCGCCCGGGCCGCGGCTGGGAAACAAGGTGATCGAAGCGAAGGGCGTGTCGAAAGCCTACGGCGACAAGCTGTTGTATGAGAACCTGACTTTTTCACTTCCTCCGGCCGGCATCGTCGGCATCATCGGACCAAACGGCGCGGGTAAAACCACGTTGTTCAAAATGATCACGGGTAAGGAGAAACCCGATCAGGGCACGTTCGAGATCGGTGAAACGGTAAAGATCGCATACGTCGATCAGGAACACGACGACCTTAAGCCGGAAGACACGGTGTGGGAGGCCATCTCGGGAGGTAATGAATTGATTGAGCTCGGCGGCAAACAACAGAACTCACGCGCTTATGTCGGGAAGTTCAACTTCAGCGGAAACGATCAGCAGAAAAAGATAAAGGAACTTTCGGGCGGCATGCGCAACCGGGTACATCTGGCCATCGCGTTGAAACAGGGAGGTAACCTCCTCCTCCTCGATGAGCCTACGAACGACCTCGACGTGAACACCCTCCGCGCACTGGAAGAAGCGTTGGAAAACTTTGGCGGATGTGCAGTGATCATTTCGCACGACCGATGGTTCCTCGATCGCGTCTGTACACACATCCTTGCATTTGAAGGCGACTCACAAGTATACTGGTTCGAAGGTGGCTTTAGCGAGTACGAAGAAAACAGGCGGAAGCGACTTGGCGACGATCAGCCGCACCGGATCAGGTATAAGAAGCTGGTGCGATAAAATGTGTTCATGTGTTAATGTGTTAGTGTGTTCATGTGTTAATGTGTTAATGTGTTAATGTATGCCCCGTTCCTGAGGCTGCCTACGGTGCGTAAGCAGGGCTCAGGGACCGAGGCACACATCAACACACCAACACACCAACACCTCAACACATTAACATCGAAGCACCAACCTCAACCCTTCGGCAGGCCTGCCTGCCGCGCGCCGGCTTACGCACCGGTAGGCAGGCTCAGGGACCGAGGCACACATGAACACATGAACACATGAACACCCTAACACATTAACACCCTAACACATTAACACATTAAAGCGCTCATCACCATCCTCCTCCTCACGTTGTCCAACGCCTTCATGACGCTGGCGTGGTACGGACATTTGAAATTCAAGGAAATGAAGTGGAGCGAAAGTCTGCCGTTGGTCGCGATCATCTTCATCAGTTGGGGCATCGCGTTGTTCGAATACGCGCTCCAGGTACCCGCCAACCGGATAGGCTTCAAAGAAAACGGTGGCCCCTTCACCCTCGTCCAACTAAAAGTGATTCAGGAAGTGATCACCCTGACCGTCTTTGTCGGGTTTTCATTACTGTTCTTCAAGAATGAAACGTTTCGCATGAATCATCTTATTGGATTTGTGTTTCTGATTCTGGCGGTGTATTTCATGTTTAAGAAATAATGTGTTAGTGTGTTAGTGTGTTCATGTGTTAATGTGTTAATGTATGCCCCGTTCCTGAGGCTGCCTACGGTGCGTAAGCAGGGCTCAGGGACCGAGGCACACATGAATACATGAACACACTAACACATTAACACAACAATCACCTCTTCGTTTTCCATCGCTCATGCATCCACACCCATTGATCCGGGTGTTCTCTGATTTTTTCTTCGATAAAGTTTGTGAGCACTTGCGTGTTGAACACGACGTCTTTATCCTCGTCGCCGGTGACGGTCATATCGATTTCGGGGAGGATGTGCATGTGTTGCAGGTTGTCGTCGCCGAGGTAGATGTAGGTGGGGACGACAGCTGCGCCGGTTTTCAGGGCGAGGATGGTCGCACCCGCCGGGGTGGCCGCCTCGAGACCGAAAAAATCGACGAAGACAGATTTTACCCGCGTGTCCTGGTCGATGAGGAGGGCCACTGATCCGCCCGACTTCAGCACTTTTATCATCCGGAACGTTTCCTTGCCGCGCGCGATCGGGATGGCACCGTGGAGGTTGCGATAGTTCCACAGCAGGTCATTGAGGCGTTTGTCTTTCAGCGGTGTGCCAATGATGTTGGGATTCAGTCCGCGCATCGCCATGTTTGTGATCTGAAGGTCGAACGCGCCAAGGTGGCAAGTCAGGAAGATAACGCCCTTGCCTTTGGCATGTGCGGCGTTGTAGTTTTCAAGTCCATGCGTGACGAGAAACCGCTCCAGACCAGGTAAGTCTTTTACGCGCGAGCTGCGTAATATGTCGCCGGCGTTTTTTCCGAGCATCCGGAAAGTGTTTTTTGCCAGCCTTCGTATTTCGGCGGGCGACTTCTCAGGAAATGCCATTTTGAGGTGGCGCAAGGTGAGTGTGCGCGTCTCCGACGCAAAGTGCCAGGCCAATGATCCAAGGGCCCCGCAAATGTGCAACCATACCTTTCGCGGAAACAGCCCCGAAAGAAATATCAGCGACCGTATCAGCCAGTAAACAAAAGAGTAGCGAACGGATCTTCTGAAATCCTTTCCGAAAAACATGGCAGCGAAAATAACAATCAATTGACAAAGCGCAACGCAACACCTCGCGCAACAAATCACCAACCCCGGCCCTTCGGCAGCGCCTGCCTGGCGCGCGCAGGCCTACCCACCGGCAGGCAGGCTCAGGGACCGAGGCCTATCATCGAAGCACCAACCCCGGCCCTTCGGCAGCGCTCAGGGACCGAGGCACACATGAACACATGAACACACTAACACATGAACACATTTAAAGAATATATTCACTCAAATCCCTATTCTTCACAAACCCTTCCAATTTCTCCTTGACCATCGCCGCGTCAACCGTGATGACTGATCCGGAAACAATCTTGTCGGGGACATCGAAAAGCAGGTCATTGAGTAACTTGCTCATGACTGTGTGAAGCCGGCGGGCGCCGATGTTTTCGATCTCGGCGTTGATCATGAAAGCCGTGTCGGCAATCTCTTCAACGGCTTCGTCAGTGAACGCCACGTTTACATCTTCGGCTTCGAAGAGCGCCTGATATTGCTTTGACAACGCGTTCCTCGGCTCTTTCAGGATGCGGATAAAGTCATCTTTCGTCAGGTTGCTCAACTCTACCCGGATGGGAAAACGTCCCTGAAGTTCGGGAATCAGGTCCGAAGGTTTCGAGGTGTGAAAAGCGCCCGCAGCCACAAACAACACGTGATCTGTTTTGATGATGCCATACTTGGTGTTCACTGTGCTTCCCTCAACAATAGGCAGCAGGTCGCGTTGGACACCTTCGCGACTGACGTCAGGACCACTCCCTCCTTTCTTGTCGGAACCGGTTGCAATCTTGTCGATTTCATCGATAAAGATGATACCTGCATCTTCTGCGCGCCGGATGGCTTCCTCTTTCACCTCATCCATGTCAATCAGCTTGGCGGCTTCTTCCTCCAGCAGGAGACGACGCGCTTCGCCGACGGTGACTTTACGCTTGCGCGATTTTTTCGGCATCATACCATTGAGCATCTCCTGAAGATTCATCATGGAGACCTCGTCAATCATCCCTGCTCCCACCATGCCTACATTCGTCCCGGATGATCCCTTGATGTTAATATCGATCTTGCGATCTTCGAGTTCGCCGTTGCGGATCTTCTCCCGGAACAGGTTGCGCGTGCGTTCGTTCAGTTCTTCATCTGAAGCGGGCACGCCTGCCTCCGTCGTAGTGCTGAACCCGGTAGTGCTGCGCGACGGGGTTGATTTGAGCGGAGGAATGAGTGCATCCAGGATAATGTCCTCCACCACCGCTGCCGCCTTCTCTTTAACTTCTTCTTTCTTGCGCGCTTTGACCATGTTCACCGATTGTTCCACCAGGTCACGAACCATGCTCTCCACATCGCGGCCGACATAGCCCACCTCCGTAAATTTGGAAGCTTCTACTTTTACAAAAGGCGCATCCGCGATCTTCGCAAGCCTCCGTGCAATTTCAGTTTTACCCACACCCGTTGCACCGATCATCAGGATGTTGTTGGGCACGATTTCGCCTTGAATATCAGACTTGACATTCATCCTCCTCCACCGGTTGCGCAGCGCGATGGCCACATTGCGCTTGGCTTCGTACTGGCCGATAATGTATTTGTCGAGTTCGGCGACAATCTCCTTTGGTGTTAAATATTGTGCGTCCATCATAATCTTAAATATTCTTCCGTTTGAGCAGCTGATTCGTGTTCGTTGACAAAGTAAACGAATAGCCGGCATTTCCCACGGTGTATGCGCTCCTCGCAAACACAAATTCCACCGGACTGACCGCCACTGAAAATCCATAGCATAGTCCGCCGACAGAACGGGCGGTCTCCCAACGGAGCGCCTGATGCAACAGGTAATTGTATCCTAACATCACGTTGACATGACGATGCAATAAAATTTCCGCGCCTGCATTGACGTGACTTAATACTTCGCTCAGTCCTGACGGTCGGGTCGCACCCGTTGTTTGGTTGTCCGGTAACAGGTCATTATTAACGAGATTATATCCCGTTAACGAAAACCGCAGCGGCATGTGTTCCGGCTTGAAGGTAACACCGGCCTGTACGTCGAACGGCAGACGCATTGAACGCGCTTCCCGATATCCGCCCAGCACGAGGCCAAGGTTTTTCATGGCCAGTCCTACCGTCAGATCTGATTGCGGGTGCTTGAAAATTCCGCCGAGGTCGATCATCACCGCATTTGCACGATAGCCCGCGATATTAGAAAACACGCCTTTTATTGAAGCTCCCAAACGAAAATTTCCAACCTGGTGCGACTTTCCGAGAACGACTGCAGTCTCGCCGGCACTAAATTCACCCGTCGCATTTCCGCTTTCATCGTATCCCGCCATCGACCCATAATGCGTGTGCTGAATCCCCACCACCAGTTGGCCGACACCGGAAAAGTTGTGTGCATAAGTGAGCAGCGCACTGCCCACATCGCCGGCGTGAAACTGATATCCTGCCGAGGCGAACCCGTTAAGACTGTCGCCTGTGAGCGCCGGATTGTTGTGAAAAAAATTGACATCACGGTCGGCAAGCGAAACATTTACGCCACCGAGCGCCGCTACCCGTGCATGCGACGGCAGCAGCAGGAAATCAAATGAATGTTTCCCTCCGATTTGCCCCAGCGCTACCGTGGCAAATGAGCAAAAGAAAATCACAACAGTGGTACGCACGAATCCGATCAATGTCAGCAGCGGCAAATTCAGATTTTCAATTGTGCATATACGGCTGAAACGTCGGCTCGCTAAGGGGAAAGTTCATTGGCTTCGCCACCTTTTCCTTTAATAGCGCCACCTTCAGCACATCATCAACAGTATCTACATAATAGAACGTAAGGCCCTTGAGATATTGCTTTTCGATTTCATCGATATCACGACGGTTCTTGGTGCTGAGCACGATCTCTTTGATGCCACTCCTCTTTGCCGCCAGGATCTTTTCTTTGATGCCACCCACAGGGAGCACTTTCCCCCGCAACGTAATCTCTCCCGTCATGGCGAGCTTCGACTTCACCTTGCGCTGTGTATAGATCGACGCCAGCGAGGCGAACATGGTAATACCCGCTGACGGTCCATCTTTAGGAACCGCGCCGGCCGGAACGTGGATGTGCAGATCATACTGCTGGAACACCCGCGGGTCGATCTTCAGGCTTTCCGCATTCGACTTGAGATAGGACAATGCCGCCATCGCCGATTCTTTCATTACGTCACCCAACTGACCCGAGATCGTCAAGGCACCCTTGCCCTTGCTCAGGCTCGACTCAACAAAAAGTATCTCCCCCCCGACTTGTGTCCAGGCAAGACCCGTCACAACACCTGCAATGTCATTGCCCTGGTACAACTCGTCTTCATGAGTCTCAACACCGAGCACCTTCCGCACGGTCGATTCCGTGATCACCTTGTCATACTCCTCCTCCATCGCAACAGACTTGGCAATATAACGCACAATTGTTCCGATCTTTCGTTCGAGTCCCCGCACACCTGATTCGCGTGTATAGCTACTAATGATCTTCGCCACCGAAGGCTTTGTAAACTTCACCTGCGCTGCCTTCAAGCCATGTTCCTTCAGTTGCTTCGGAATAAGATGCTTCATTGCAATCTCTACTTTCTCTTCCTGTGTGTAGCCAGTGACCTCAATGATCTCCATGCGGTCGCGAAGTGCCGGGTGAATCGTATCCAGCGCATTGGCAGTAGCAATGAACAGCACCTTTGAAAGGTCATACTCGACTTCGAGGTAATTGTCTCCAAACGAATGGTTCTGCTCCGGATCAAGTACCTCCAGCAATGCCGACGACGGGTCTCCGCGGAAATCCGATTTCACCTTGTCGATCTCATCCAGAATGAAAACCGGATTGGACGACTGCGCCTTCTTGATGTTTTGGAGAATTTTTCCAGGCATCGCACCTACGTACGTCTTGCGATGACCGCGGATTTCAGCTTCATCATGAACACCGCCAAGCGACATCCGGATGTATTTGCGTTGCAGCGCCTTCGCGATGGAACGTCCAAGTGATGTTTTTCCCACACCGGGCGGGCCGTACAAACACAAAATCGGACCCTTCATATCTTTCTTCAACTTGAGCACCGCCAGGTATTCAAGTATCCGCGTTTTGACTTTCTCAAGTCCGAAGTGATCGCGGTTGAGAATGCGCCTCGCTCTCTTGAGATCAAAGTCGTCTTCGGTGTATTCCTGCCAGGGCAAATCCAGCATGAATTCTACGTAGTTCATCGCCACCGGATATTCAGCAGCCATCGGGTTGACGCGCAGGAGCTTTTCAAGTTCTTTCCCGAAATGTTCCGCCACCGCTTTGGGCCACTTCTTGCTCTCCGCACGCTTGCGGAGTTTCTCTACTTCCTTGTCAGGACCGTCGTAACCCAGTTCATCCTGCAAAACTTTTATCTGCTGCCGCAGGAAGTAATCGCGCTGCTGCTGATCGATATCGGTATGGACCTTCTTTTGAATCTCATTCTTGATCTCTAGCATCTGCACATCACGCAGCATATACTGCAACAGCAAGGTGCCACGTTCGATGAGATTTTGCGTTTCGAGTATTTTTTGTTTGTCGGTAACATCCACATTCAAGTTGCTTGCGAGAAAGTGAATTAGAAACGACATGCTCGAAATATTGTCGAGTGCCACCTGCGCTTCCTGTGGGATCTCCGGGTTGAGTTTCAATATCTTCAGCGCCGCATCCTTCAGTGATTGCACCAGTGCCTTGGCTTCCTTGCCGTTAATGTTCAAGACCGGCTCCGTGAGCAAATGCACACGCGCGGTCAGGTAAGGATCCTCCTGCACAAACTCCTCTATGCTAAAACGGTTCTTCCCCTGGATGATGATCGTGGTGTTGCCATCCGGCAGCACAAGCATTTTGATAATGCGCGCAACCGTTCCGGTGCGGTACAGGTCGTCAACCGAAGGCTCCTCCGCCTGCGAATTCTTCTGCGCGATAACGCCGATGATGCGGCTGCCCTGATACGCCTTTTTGACCAGCCTGATCGACTTCTGCCGACCCACCGTAATCGGAATCACGACGCCTGGAAACAGTACCGTATTCTTGATGGGCAGGATGGATAACTCTTCCGGTAAATCCTCTGGCTTCAGATCGCTTTCCTGTTCAGGATTGATCATTTGAATCAAATCGTCAGACTCTTCCTGCACCAATTGTATTGCTAAGGTTTTAAACATGTGATCGAATGTCAGTTTGACACAACAATGAATCTATCGTCGGTTTAGTTGCAAAAGGTTACTTGGACAATAGTAGTGCCAGCAGAGTTGTAAAAGAAACAAAATTGTAACAACTTTAGTGAGATTCGGCCCTCGTTTCTAAGCCCCTGGTTGCGTGAAAACCTACTTTTTGCTTGTAATAGCCGCGATTTGCCTTCTCGCCGCCACCCCGGTTCAGGGACAGCGGAAGAAAAATAATTTCCGTTCAGGAGGCGTTGTTCAACTCAACGATAGCCTGACAACATACAGCCAATCTGACATCTTTATTTTTCCGAATATCAACAAAATCAGATATTATCAATCCGAGAACGACCTTTCGCGCATACGGCGGCTTCAGCAATCGGTTGCAGACGAAGAACGTTACAAACTGCTGCGCGATTACGTGAGCAAATTCGGCACCGAAAATTTCTCATCGGATACACCCATGATATGGGAACTGGCCAGATTGTCCGAAAAGTACGGCCCGCCCGGCGAATCGGTACTGTTATACAAACTGGTGCTCAAACACTACCGCCGAAATACCAACGTCAGCCAGGTGAGACGTGAGTTTGACAGCCTGACGATTGACCAGAAAGATAACTATGTGCCGCTGCAGCAATACTACGAACTCGTCGCCTACCGAAAAGAGATCGATACGCTGCGTCCCCCGCAGGGTGTGCTCGTGAAAATGGGTGAATGGGTGAACTCCGACAAGGCGGATTATGGCCCCACTATCGGTAACCGCGATTCGCTGCTGTTGTTTACATCGAAAAGAAATTCCCTGCTCACCATTGAACGGAGCTACAACGAAGATCTGTTTTATACAACGAAACAGGATGGCGTGTGGATGGAGGCTCAACCATTTAACACAATCAACACGCGCTACAACGAGGGGTCGGCCTCACTGAGCAGCGACGGTAAGCGACTTTATTTTGCGCGGTGTAACTCGCCCGACTCATATGGCAATTGCGATATTTTTGAAGCCACACTTACTGCCGACAGCGTGTGGGGAAATGTCAGGAACCTCGGAAAAAACATCAACACCATCGCATGGGATTCGCATCCATCGCTTTCCCATTCGGGGGATACCCTGTTCTTTGCATCCGACCGCCTTGGTGGATTTGGACTATCCGATATATACTACAGCGTCCGCGATAAAGACGGAAACTGGCAAAAAGCGTTGAACATCGGACCGATCATCAACACACGTGGCAGCGAGGTGAGTCCCTTCTTTCATCGTCGCTACAACGTATTGTACTTCAGTTCCGATGGCCAGCCGCTGACGTTCGGAGATTTTGACATTTATAAGTCGTACCGCCAGGAAACGAACTGGGGAGAACCCAAGAACATCGGCCCCCTCGTCAACGGCTCGGGCAGCGAATACTATTTTACCATCGACTCCGAGTCAAATCAACTGTTCTACGCACGTTCCGACGAGGACCGTATCGAAGACCTGGACCTCCATACTTTCCCCGTTCCAATGGAGGCCCAGCCTACCGCTGTGGCGCACCTGAAAGGATCGCTGGTCGACGCCGAAACGAAGAAGCCTTTTTCGGGAATTGTGTCCGTTGTCGATATGGACAAAGGTGTCGAGGTAGCACCAAAATTCCTGCGGCATGACGGCTCGTTCAACTTCGACCTCATCAACAAGCGAAACTACCTGCTCATCATTCAGGGAGAAGACTTTTTCAGGATTGAAGAACTCTTTTTCATGGACGGCGATACCGAAATGCATCGGGAAACGACAACCATCGAAAGTAAGATTGCATTTGCTTCACTGGAATTTGAGAACGGTAAAGCGGATATCCTTCCCACGATGCATGCCGACCTTGACAAACTTGCGAACTTCATGATCGATCATCCATCCTTCGGCCTGAACATCTCTGGACACACCGATTCGCAGGGCAGCGAACAATCAAACCTCCGGTTATCGCAGGCACGCGCCAATGCCATCAAAGCCTACCTGGTGGACACCTTCAAAATCGATGCAGCCCGCATCATGGCCACCGGCTACGGCAGCGCCCGCCCACTCGTAGAAGAACGCAACGACCATGACAGAATGTTAAATCGAAGAGTGGAATTTGATATTCAAAGAAATTAGAAATTGGACATTGGTCATTGGAAGTTGGCTATTGGCGGTTGGCTATTGGCCACCCTCACGCACTTTCAGGGCTTGGCTCTCGTTGCCATAGATGTTCCATCAAGATATGATTTCTTTACCCGAAAACAGTGGTTCAAGATTCAAGGTTCAAGATTAGATCCAACGTTGGAGTCGTTCAAGTCCAATGCCGTTTTCCCCAACCAAAAGCCAACAACCAACAGCCAACAGCCAACTCAAAACAGCTTAATAATATCATTGGCGAAAATAAACACCATCAAGCCAAGGAGAAACACCATCCCGACTTTCTGGGCGGTTTCAAGGAACTTGTCTGACGGTTTGCGGCGGGAGATGATTTCGTAGCTCAGGAACATCACGTGCCCACCGTCGAGTGCCGGTATGGGCAGGAGGTTCATAAACGCCAGCACCAATGAAAGCACACCGGTCAACGACCAGAACCGTTCCCAATCCCAGGTCACACCAAAAGCCTGCATGATTCCGATCGGGCCGGAAAGCGACTCTTGTGCAGAAAGGGCACCTGAAATAATTTTTCCGAATGCTTTGATCTGCACCACAAGTGTGGTGAACGCGCGTTCGGTGCCGAGCGGAACAGATTCTGCCAGACTATACGTGATGTGGTGCTGTGCATCCTTGTAAAAATCAGCGGGCGCACCTGCATATATGCCGAGCAGGGTTTGGTCCTTGAAGCCTTCACTCAGCATCAGGACTTCGTCACCGCGTTTCACTTTCAGGTGCAGCGAGTCGCGGTCGTTTTCTTTCAACATGCGCGACAGCTCATCGTAGTAAGTGATCGGTGTACCGTTCATGGCCAGCACGAGGTCGCCTGCCTGCAAACCCATCTTCTCAGCCACCGATTCTTTTTGTACCGAGGCAATGACCGGCGGGAAGCGGTTGGATATAAATTGTCCGGCGGTTTCTTTCTTGTTGAATTTCTGAATGAAGTCGTCGGGAATCGGAATATCGATCAGCTGACCATCGCGTTCAACCGTGTAATAAGCGTTTGAAGCGAGCAGCGTTTCGGGACGGATGAGCTCTTCAAGATACTGGTAATCCTGGCCATTGATCCGTACAATACGGTCACCGGTTTGCAAGCCGATGCTTTCGCCTACCGGACCTACATAAAAGCCTCCGTTTTTGTTGATGGCATCCTTCAGCAGATAGGTGTCGCCAAAGGTGTAAGTGATGCCGATAAAGATCAGAATCCCTACGACGACGTTCACAAAAATTCCGCCGAGCATTACAATCAGTCGCTGCCATGCGGGTTTCGAACGAAACTCCCACGGTTGAGGCGGCTGCTTCATGGCCTCCGCGTCGAGCGATTCATCGATCATGCCCGATATTTTTACGTAGCCACCCAGCGGTATCGCGCTGATCGCATATTCGGTCTCACCTTTCTTGAAAGACCACAGCTTGGGCGGAAAGCCAATTGAAAATTGCTCCACCCGCATGCCGAAGTATTTCGCGGCAATCAAGTGCCCGAATTCGTGTACCGCGACTAAAAAAGAAAGGCTCAACAAAAGCTGAGCGAGCATCACCATATAATCCATTGTCTTCTGAAATCGTTATTTAATTATTTCCAAAGCCATCAGCCGCGTTTCCCGGTCCGTCTGGACGTAGTCTTCGTAGGTGGGATCCTGTATATAAGCCATTTTGCCGAGGCATTGTTCCACGACGTCCGACATTTCGAGAAACCCCACACGATCCTTCAAAAAGGCTGCCACAGCCACCTCGTTAGCCGCATTGAGCACGCAGGGCAAATTGCCGCCACGGTCCAGCGCGTCGAACGCCAATGCAAGATTACGAAAAGTTTGCAAATCCGGTGCCTCAAAGTTTAGGGAGGGATAGTTTCTGAAGTCTAATCTCGGAAAGTCCGATTTTAAACGATCAGGCCACGACAGGGCAAACTGAATGGGTAAACGCATATCGGGGAGTCCGAGTTGCGCTTTGATTGAGCCGTCTTCAAATTGAACGAGTGAATGTACGATGGACTGTGGATGCACGACAACCTCAACCTGGTCCGGGTGAAGGCCAAACAGCCATTTCGCCTCGATGACCTCCAGGCCTTTATTCATCAGCGTCGCCGAATCGATCGTCACCTTTGCACCCATTGTCCAATTCGGGTGTTTCAGCGCTTCATCCTTGGTAACGTGTTTCAGGTCGGCCCTCTGTTTCCCCCGAAAGGGGCCTCCGGAGGCGGTTAGTATGACCTTTTCAATTTTGTTGTGAAATTCGCCCGCCAGGCATTGAAAAATAGCGGAATGCTCCGAGTCTACCGGATAGATGTTGACGCCCTTCTCCCGCGCCAGCCGCGTAACGAGTGCACCGGCTACGACAAGCGTTTCCTTGTTGGCCAGCGCGATCGGTTTTCCCGCTTCTATGGCCCGCATGGTGGGACGAAGGCCGGAATAACCTACCAACGCCACCAGCACGAGATCAATGGTATCCATTTGTACAACAGAGGCCAGCGCGTTATCGCCGGCGTACACTTTGATGTCCTCTTGTGCCAGCGCGGCTTGCAGGTCTTTGTAGTTAGCGTCATTGCTGATCACCACGGCGTTGGGCTGAAACTTTTTCGCCTGCTCAACCAGCAGCGCGGTATTGTTTTGCGCCGTAAGAACCTCCACTTCAAACGCATCACGGTGCTGGTCAATGACTTCAAGTGCCTGCCGGCCGATGGACCCGGTCGATCCGAGGATAGCAATGCGTTTCTTTTGGTGAGTACCTGTTATCGTATGCTGTGCCATGAATTGCGGTTGCGCAAATTCGCTTCTTTATTCTCTTAAAACGCTACTATTTTTTACTTAATTCTTACTACGCTCTCTGGCAGACTACAAGAAACCCCCCGCAGCTATGACGCACCCTCTATCAAGCAGCACGCCCCACTTACCACTCACGGCCGGCGCTTCGGCAAGCCTGCCTGCCAGCGCGCTGGCCCAAGCCCCGGCAGGCAGGCTCAGCGACCGGCTGTGCCCACTAAGGCGCACCTCACCACTCACAACTCACTATTCACCATTCACGCCTCACGATTCACGATTCACGCCTCACGCCTCACGCCTCACCATTCACGCCTCACGATTTCCCAGCCGATCAAGGATCGCCATCGCCGCCTTCGTAATCACCGTTCCGGGCCCAAAGATAAAGGCCGTTCCCACATCGCGTAAAAATTCGTGATCAGATTCGGGAATTACGCCGCCCGCCACCACCATGATGTCCGGACGTCCGAGCGTTCGCAGTTCGGCAATCAATTCCGGGATAAGTGTCTTGTGGCCTCCGGCAAGGCTGGACACACCGACGACGTGTACGTCGTTTTCCGCGGCCTGCATGGCCACTTCCGCCGGTGTCTGAAACAGCGGACCGATGTCGACATCAAACCCGAGGTCGGCGAAACTGGTAGCAATTACTTTCGAACCACGGTCGTGACCATCCTGTCCCATCTTGGCGACAAGGATGCGCGGCCTTCTCCCTTCACGGGAAGCAAATTCATCTGCGCGGGCCTGCACAGCCGCGAAATCACTGACGTCTTTCATTTCAGCCTTGTAGATCCCGGATATTGATTTGACCGTCGCCTTGTAGCGACCGAAAGCCTTTTCCATCGCGTCGGATATTTCGCCAAGCGTGGCGCGATGCCGCGCAGCCACCACGGCCGCTTCGAGGAGGTTGGCGTCTGTAGCTGCCGCCTGCGTCACTTGCTGCAGCGCAGCGGCCACCTGGCGTTCGTCGCGTTGCGCTTTCAACGTTGTCAGCCGCTGGATTTGTTCTTCCCTTACCGCAGCGTTGTCCACTTCGCGGATTTCAAAGTCGGGCTTATCGTTGGAAACAAATTTGTTCACGCCCACGATCACATCGTGGCCGGCGTCGATGCGCGCCTGCTTGGCAGCGGCGGCTTGTTCGATGCGCATCTTCGGCACACCGCGCTCAATCGCCCGCGTCATGCCACCGAGATTTTCAATTTCCTGGATAAGTGCCCACCCGCGGGAGATCAGGTTAGCGGTCAGGGCTTCGACATGCAAAGAACCGCCGAGGGGATCAACAGCACGCGTAACATCCGTTTCCTTTTCGATAAACAACTGCGTGTTGCGCGCGATGCGTGCGGAGAAGTCGGTGGGAAGCGCGATGGCCTCATCGAGCGAATTGGTATGCAGCGATTGCGTGCCGCCAAGCACAGCGGCCAACGCTTCGATACAGGTACGCGTCACATTGTTGTACGGATCCTGGGCAGTAAGGCTCCATCCCGACGTCTGGCAATGGGTGCGCAATGCCAGCGACCTGGGATTCTTCGGATTGAACGGCCTGATCAGCGACGCCCACAATACGCGCGCTGCACGCATCTTCGCGATCTCCATGAAGAAGTTCATGCCAATGCCCCAGAAGAAAGACAACCGCGGCGCGAAATCGTCGATGGCAATGCCCGCCTGTAGTCCGCTTCGCACATATTCGAGTCCGTCGGCCAACGTGTAGGCGAGCTCAAGTTCTGCGGGGGCACCCGCTTCATGCATGTGATAGCCGCTAATGCTGATCGAGTGAAACTTCGGCATAAACCGCGAGGTATACGCGAAGATGTCGGATACGATCCTCATGGAGGGTGCCGGTGGATAGATATAGGTGTTGCGCACCATAAACTCCTTGAGGATGTCATTCTGTATCGTCCCGGTCAACTGCGCGGGCTTCACACCCTGCTCCTCGGCGGCGACGATAAAGAAGGCCATTATGGGAATCACCGCGCCGTTCATCGTCATCGAAACCGACATCTTGTCGAGTGGAATACCTTCGAACAACATTTTCATGTCGAGTACCGAATCAACTGCCACGCCCGCTTTGCCGACATCGCCCTTCACCCGCGGATGGTCGGAGTCATAGCCGCGATGGGTGGCGAGGTCAAACGCCACCGAGAGACCGCGCTGGCCGGCAGCAAGATTCTTTCGGTAAAACGAATTGCTCTCGCGCGCCGTAGAGAAACCCGCGTATTGACGAATAGTCCAGGGCTTCGTGGTGTACATCGTCGCATACGGTCCCCTTAAAAAAGGTGGTATCCCTGACGTATAGCCTTTCAAAAGCGACGACAGCGCTGCCCGCTCGCCTCCGGAAGTCTGCTGCCCTTCTGTCCGGATGAACCGGTCATATGGAATGGTCGAGAAGTCAGGTTGCGGTTTCATAGTGTTCGCGACTTTTCCTGGAAAATGCGCCATGCACCCCTGGCAATCGCGTCGACAAAAGTGTCAAACGCATAGCTTCCTGCAAGAGGATCGGCGACTTCACTAAAAAAGGATTCTTCACGGAGAATAAGTGACACATTGCGCGCCCACCGCGATACATACGGCTGATCCGCTGCCATCAGCGTCAAACCGTTGCATCCACCGAGAACAGCGCCTATGGCCGCAAAGCTCCCCTTCAACATGTTCTCGTGCGGCCCATATCCGTCATCCGCCACTGACACAGAACGCGCGTGTATGTAAAGATCCGTTGCCTTATAGTCATTATAACCATAAGCATGCGCGACTGACATCCACAACAAGCGCAATGCCTTTATTTTCGCAGTCGTTTCCGGCAGGGATGCACTGGCCTGGAGCGAAAAAGAAATGCTGTGAAGTACATCCGCCTGATCGGACGTAAAAGCGTTGAGTATTTTCACACCTTCTGCAAGTGCTGTGCTGATTTCTTGCGTGGGACTGCCGGCCGGCACAATTAGTCCTGCCGAATACAGCTGCTTACAATTCTGTATGCAATATGACAACAACCCTTTTTCGGGAATCGATTCCCAAAACAGTGCTCCTTTTACCAAAGCGGGATCAAGGTTGCGGTTTTCAAAAAAGGTCGGGAGTGTCTTTGGGATTCCTGAACGTGCGTTAACATCGAACGCCAACATGCAAAAAGGCCACTCGATACCCTTGAGCAGCAAATCGAGGTTGGTTGCCGATGTTGCCCGCAAGTCGAAGAGGATGCCATCGCCGCCGTTTGCAAGATGATCAAGTGCTGCCGAATTGGCCGTTCGTTCGTCGTGAACGTCTACAGCCGGAAGATTTTCCCAGTTTCGCGCAGCAGGTTGCGGGGAATGTTTTGCGAAAGGAAGCCCGGCGACATCCTCGTGATCATAATAGGGGGAAAAGGCGATTCCATCACTTCCACGCCACGAAAGGTCACCAAAGGGATCTTCGCTACCCGTTTCGCGCATCGCAACTTTTTCCCAGTCCGCCCGTGACGACTGTGAAAAATATTTCTGCAATACGCGTTCTATCGACGAGTCCTCCATCTTTCGAACAATTAAAGTCAATTTTAGTCAAGATTTCTTCATTCGTTTGCGTTTCAATGGAAAATAATCATACTAAATGTTTTTTCCGGAAAATCAATAGCTGCACGGCTTGTTTTCATATCCTCTTTTTTCACATCTTTGTCTCCCCCGTTCTCCGACGGGTCTAAAACTTCAAGAATTCAGAGCTCAAATGGACGTAAGCTGCGGCACAGTATGGAATGATTGTCTCGAGGTAATTCGAATCAACGTAGAAGAAGAAAACTTCAATACCTGGTTTAAGCCGATCACTCCTGTACGTGTTGAAGGTGACGTTCTTACCATACAGGTGCCTTCGCAGTTCTTTTACGAATGGCTTGAAGATAACTACGTCAGTGTTTTAAGAAAAGCCATTCACACGGTACTCGGGCCTTCAGGACGACTTGAGTATTCGGTGGTGGTAGATAGTGGAAATCAGCAAGCGCCTGCGGTTGCAGTGAACTATCCCGCCAACAGCATTGGCCATCGCCGCGGCGGTGCGCCTGGTGGAGGCACATACGGTAACGACGATTATTCGCCTTTTGCGTTAAAGGCACTCAATCCACAAACCGTCAACTCGCGACTGAATCCGGCTTATTCATTTGATAATTTCGTAGAAGGGGATTGTAACAGGCTCGCGCGATCTGCGGGACTGGCCGTGGCGAAGAAGCCGGGTGTCACCTCTTTCAACCCGTTGATGCTCTACGGTGGTGTAGGTGTCGGAAAAACGCATCTGGTGCAAGCCGTAGGCAACGAGATCAAGAACAACATGCCGTCGAAAGTGGTGTTGTATGTCGATCAGAACGATTTCACGAATCAATTCCTCAACGCCTTGCAGAATCACAAGCTGCAGGATTTTCAAAACTTTTATTTGCAGGTTGACCTGCTGATCCTTGATGACGTACAGTTTCTGGCGGGCCGCGAAAAAACGCAGGAAATGTTCTTTCACATTTTCAACCAATTGCACCAGTCTGGAAAACAGATCATCATGACAAGCGATTGCGCGCCGCGCGATCTGAAAGGATTTCAGGAACGGTTGCTCTCTCGCTTCAAGTGGGGGCTGACCGCCGACCTGCAGGAACCGGATTTTGAAACGAAGCTGGCCATCATCAACCGCAAGATGCAGGCCGATGGCATCGAAATTCCGACAGAAGTATCAGAATACCTCGCCTATAGCGTCGATACCAACCTCCGCGACATGGAAGGTGTGTTGAATTCACTGATCTTCCATGCGACGCTGCTCAAGAAAGAAATCGACCTGGAACTGGCCAAGGAAGTACTCAAGAACATTATCAAAGAAATCCAGTCGGACGTGAGCGTCGACTTCATTCAAAAGACCGTTGCGGAGTATTTCAAGTGCGACCTCGATGCGATGAAAGGAAAAGTGAAAAAGCGCGAAATCGTTATCCCGCGTCAAGTGGCCATGTACTTCTGCAAACGCTTCACTCAATTGACCCTCGCCCTTATCGGCGAAAACTTCGGCGGCCGTGACCACAGCACGGTGATCCACGCCCTTGAATCGGTGGAAGACATGATGAGGACCGACATCAATTTTAAGAATACGGTTGATGAACTCGGCAAGAAGCTGAAGCTACGTGTAGCGTGAGTCGTGAGTCGTGAATTAACGAATCAAAAACGGAATCTCCACCTGCTGCCGCGAAGTATTCACTCCATAAATCGCTCCGCGCCCTTTGAAGCTTTTAAAAAACTCGACCACCTCTTCTGGTTTCTTCACGCGCACGCGGTTGATCGCCACGATGGTAAAGTTCTCCGGAACTCCGATTTGCTTGAAAACACTGTTCTCCTGGATGCGAAAAACCTTCACACCGTATTTCGTCGACTCCAGGTGGACGCCGAGAATTGGCGCTTCTAAAATGTCGCGGCGAATGATCTCGGTGGTCCCCTCGGTATTCACCAACGTCACCGTAGTCGTTGCGCGCTTGCCGTTTCGTATGTAGTTGACGGTTACTTTATCGCCGGGATAGCGATAACTCAGTTCCTCTTCAAAAATACTTTGCGAATTAACAGCGACGCCGTTGATATGCGTGATGACGTCCCCCGGTTTGAGTCCGCTTTCGTTGGCCGGCCCTTCACGGTCCATCGCGGTAAGCAATACCCCCTGGTAGTTCTCCAGACGGGTGTCCAGGTTGTATTTCTTCGCATGGGCGTAATCATATTCCACGACAGTTCCGCCGAAGATGGCCTTCTGCACGATGCCGTATTTAACGAGGTCAGAAAACACCTTCGCCGCAATATCCACAGGAACGGCAAATGCATATCCCGTATAGGATCCGGTGCGGGAAAGGATGGCGGTATTGATGCCGACTAACTCGCCCTTCTTGTTGACAAGCGCTCCGCCTGAGTTGCCGGGATTGATCGCCGCATCAGTCTGAATAAACGATTCAATAGGCAGCTTGTCTTCCAGTATTCCGATCTTTCTGCCCTTGGCACTGACGATACCGGCAGTAACGGTGGAGGCCAGTGAAAACGGGTTCCCCACGGCCACCACCCATTCGCCGACGCGAAGGTCCTTCGAACTGCCCACTTCAATGGCGGGCAGGTCTTTGCCGTCGATCTTGATCACCGCCAGATCGGTCGACGGATCCGTGCCAATGATTTCCGCGGGATAGACCCGCTTGTTGTAGTTGACTTCAATTCTTTCGGCAGATGCGACCACGTGGTTGTTGGTAACAATATAGCCGTCAGAGGTAAAGATCACACCCGATCCGCTGCTCACCTGCACCCTGCCCGAGCTTTCACCGAAAAACCAATCGAGATTGGAATAGGATACGCCACGTGAAATGCTGTTGATATAAACGACGCTCGGCGTTGCCCGCGAAGCAGCCGTAATGAAATCTTCGGGGAGGGCGTCGGTGCCGGCAGCCGCCGGTGTGGTAGCTGTCGCTGCGGGCTTTTGGGCTTCATAGTGAACGGTGTGCACCTCCGGCTCAGCCGCGGCCCGGACCTCGGCGACGGCGGGCGCCGCCCAGTACTGGTAGCCGACGTACGATCCGGTCAATCCCGACAAAAAGCCGAGGACGATGACAATTGCAGTAGATTTCATAAGCGTATTGTGTTGATCAAAGGGGCTGTGCAAAAAACAAAATTTCCCGTTGTCACAAAATCGCTGCTACATTTTTTCAGCCCTTCGTGTGTTTATGGCAAAAAATATATCTTGCATCCCATGGGCATCCGGTCTTTTTTGGCAAAACCTGTCGCATCGCTGGTCGCGGCGCAAACAAAGAAATGGTCAACGGACCCCGTTCGCGTCCAGGACCAGATTTTCCAGAATCTGATAAAATCCGCCGCCCAGACGCGGTTCGGCAAAGATCACAACTTTTCGTCGATAAGGGATTATTCAGATTTCAAAAATAATGTCCCCGTACGGGATTACGAAGGATTGCGGCGCTACTTCGACGCCGTGGCGCACGGAGAGCCGGATGTGCTCTGGAAAGGGAGGCCCGCCTATCTGGCCAAGACATCGGGCACAACATCCGGCACGAAATACATTCCCATCACCGATGCCTCGATACCCAACCACATCAACGGCGCAAGGAACGCGTTGCTCAGCTATATCCACGAAACAGGAAGGGCGGATTTCCTCGACGGCGGGCTGATCTTTCTTTCGGGAAGCCCCGAACTCGCAGAAAAGAACGGTATCAAGACCGGCCGACTCTCGGGCATTGTCAACCACCATGTTCCCCCTTACCTGCGCACGAACCAGAAGCCGGCGTATGAAACCAACTGCATCGAAGACTGGGAGGAAAAGCTTGACCGGATTATCGACGAAACGCTGGGTCAGGATATGACACTCATCTCCGGTATACCGCCGTGGGTGCA
>CAYMWA010000011.1:37365-42527 GCA_964393795.1 uncultured Roseivirgaceae bacterium | reverse complement strand
GATTTCCTGAGTATTTACCGGGCAGATGGTTTTATCAAGACCGTTGCTGCAGGGATCAAAGCGCCCGCTCCCGCCAACATCCGCCTCAAAGGACTGTCCGGCAGCCTCGATGCCGTTGTCGTGGCCGCTTCGTTTAAACTGCATCCGCAGGATTACATTATTATCCTACAGGACCGCGAAGAGGCTTCCTATTTCATGAACGATTTGCAGAATCTCCTCGAGCGCGAGATCCTGCTCTTCCCGATGTCATACAAACGGCCATACGAATTTAGCGAGACTGAAAACGCGAATATCCTCATGCGCGCGGAGGTGCTCAACCGGCTTTCAAACAAAACGCGCGCGGAGATCGTCGTGACCTATCCCGACGCACTCAGTGAAAAAGTGATCAGCAGACGGTCGCTGTCCAACAATACATTCACCATCCGCATGGGCGAGAAGCTGGACCTCGAATTTCTCGAAGACTTTCTGCGGGCGTATGATTTTGAGAAAACCGACTTCGTCTACGAGGCAGGACAGTTTGCCGTACGCGGCGGCATTGTCGACGTTTTTTCGTTTGCCCATGACCTGCCGTGTCGCATTGAACTTTTCGGCGACGAAGTAGACAGTATCCGCACTTTTGAACCCGGCTCGCAGCTGTCGGTTGATCGTTTGCAGGAATTCAATATCATCCCTAACGTTCAAACCAAACTGATCCAGGAAGAGCGTCAGTCTTTCCTGGAATTTATTTCACGCGATGCCCGCCTCTGGTTCAAAGACTTTCAATTGACAGCCGACCTGATCGGCAAGAGTTTCGAAAAGGCCGAAGCCTCTTTTGGAAAAATCCTCAGGGAAAGTGGCAACACAAAAGTGATATCGGATCCAAAACAGTTGTTTGAACCGGCGGACGATTTTATCGCACAGTCGGAAGCATTTACGCGGATCGAGTTCGGCAGCCGGTTCATGTTGCCGTCGTCGCAGTCGTTCGACTTCGAATCGGCTGGCCAGCCTTCATTCAACAAGAACTTTGATCTGCTCGCCAACAACCTGAACGATCTTCAGATGCAGGGCTTTCGCAATTTCATCGCAGCCGATATGCCCCGCCACCTGGAGCGACTGAAAGACATCCTCAGCGAACTGAGTGCTCAACTTGAATTTCAACCGTTGAACTTCTCACTTCGACAAGGTTTCTCCGATGCCATCCTCAAGATCGTCTGCTATACCGATCACCAGATCTTTGAACGGTTTCACCGCTACCGGCCAAAAGAGAAGTTCACCAAGTCGAAGGCGCTTACACTGCGCGAATTACAAACGCTCCAGCCAGGCGACTTTGTCACCCATATCGACTATGGTATTGCCAAGTTCGCGGGACTGGAAAAAAAGAACGTGAACGGGCATGAGCAGGAGGCGATCCGACTGGTCTACCGCGACGACGATTTGTTGTATGTCAGCATTCACGCCCTTCACAAGATTTCCAAGTACACCGGTAAGGATGGGGCGCTTCCCGTTATCAGCAAGCTGGGCACACAGGAGTGGGAACACAAAAAGGCGAAGGCAAAGAAACGCGTACAGGACATCGCCAAAGAGTTGATTGAACTCTATGCGAAACGCAAGTCCGCGCCAGGGTTCGCCTATCAGCCCGATGGCTTTTTGCAGGCGGAGCTTGAGTCTTCTTTTATCTACGATGATACGCCTGACCAGGCACGTGCAACCGAAGATGTGAAGAACGACATGGAAGCGGCGCATCCCATGGACCGCCTCGTTTGTGGCGATGTGGGATTTGGAAAAACGGAGGTCGCCATCCGGGCCGCATTCAAAGCAGCCACGGAAGGCCGACAAGTAGCCGTACTGGTGCCGACCACCATTCTTGCGATGCAACACTACCGCACCTTCAGGGAGCGACTTTCGGCTTTCCCGATCAACATCGACTATGTTTCGCGATTTAAATCCGACAAAGAAATCAAGAAACTCCTCGCGCGGGTCAGGGAGGGAGAGATCAATATCCTGATTGGCACGCATCGAATCGTAAGCAAAGACGTCGTTTTCAAGAACCTCGGCTTGCTCATCGTCGACGAAGAGCAGAAGTTTGGCGTGAAGGTGAAGGACCGGCTCAAGGAACTGAAGGTCAACGTCGACGTGCTTACACTGACGGCCACGCCCATACCGAGGACGTTGCATTTCTCATTGATGGGCGCACGAGACCTAAGCATCATCGCCACACCACCTCCTAACCGGCAGCCGGTCACCACTGAGTTGCACACCTTCGACGAGGAGGTTATCCGCGACGCGGTCAGCTATGAATTGAAGCGCGGCGGTCAGGTCTTTTTCGTACACAACAGGGTGAGTGACATCGAGTCGGTCGCCAACACGATTTACAAGCTCGTTCCCGATGCGCGCATTGGCATCGCACATGGTCAGATGGAAGGAGACCGGCTTGAAAAGGTTATGGTAAAATTTATTGACGCCGAGTATGACGTACTCGTGTCTACCAACATCATCGAGTCCGGTCTTGATATCCCCAACGCCAATACCATTATTATCAATCAAGCCCATATGTTCGGCTTGTCCGATCTTCATCAGATGCGGGGCCGCGTCGGGCGGTCGAACAAGAAAGCATTCTGTTATCTGCTGACGCCTCCGGCATCGGTACTCACGTCCGATTCGCGCAAGCGTCTTTCCGCACTCGAAGAATTTTCAGATCTGGGCGACGGATTTAAAGTAGCGATGCGCGACCTGGACATCCGCGGTGCGGGCAACCTGCTCGGCGCGGAACAGAGCGGCTTCATCAGCGACCTGGGCTTCGACACCTATCACAAGATACTGGACGATGCCATTCAGGAATTGAAGGAGACAGACTTCAAAGACCTGTTCGCTGCCGAGCTTGCCGAAAAAGCAAAACTTATCGTGCAGGATTGCGTCATCGAAACGGATCTCGAAATACTGATCCCCGACGACTACGTCAACAATACAAGTGAGCGCCTTCAGTTGTATTCACGATTGGACAATATCAAGAATGAAAGTCAGCTCGACGCCTTTAGTCACGAGATGAAAGACCGGTTCGGGCCGATTCCTCCTTCGGTAGAAGCGCTGATCAATTCAGTACGGCTGCGATGGTATGGCGAACGGCTTGGCTTTGAAAAGATAAGCCTGAAGAATGGCCGGCTCCGCGCTTATTTCATCTCCGGCAAGGATGACTACTTCAGCTCAGATACCTTCGGCCAGATTCTCAACTTCGTCAAAGCACATCCACGTCGGAGCAAGATGCGCGACTCCGCCGGCAAGGCAATGCTTGTCATCGACAACATCGACTCAGTCGATTCAGCAATCGAAGTACTTGATCAAATGAGCCATCAAACGACGAGGGCTCCCAGGGAAATTTTGTCGAGATAGGGCTCCAGTCCTGTGGTTTTGTCAAAGGCGTTGATCATAAGCACTTTCTGATGCTTGGGCGAGTAAAACACCTCTACAAAGAATTCACTGGCGTGGTAAAGGAAGACCTTGCAATCCCCCAGGGTTCGCTGGGCTAAAAAACTGCCCCTGAAGGTAATGTGGTCACATTTTTTCTCAAAGGGCATGATTCTGAAATCCTGTAACGTGGTCATAACGGTAGTAAAGTTAGGACCTCACGTATCCGAAAAACGATGCCATTTCGCAAAATCCTTACAAGCACTATTTTAAGGGCGTTTTTTGAAAATATTGCGGCTGTTTTATTCCCATTTTTGGAAGCTGACGTCCCGATACAATACGGAGGTACCTCCGATCGTTTTAACTCAACCTGAAAATTCTGACCTGAAGGAAACAGGTCACGGAAATACAACGACAAAGAGACATTGCTCCATGGTGAAAAAATTCGTTTTATGACTGAATTACAAAATTCACTGCTTGGAAAACTTATATTTATCTCTTTATATTAGCATTTAGTTTAACACAAAAATGAAAATGAATCATTCATTGAGAGTTCTCTTGTGGGCCGTTGGCGGATCAGTGGCGCTGTCGTCCTGTTCGCTGTTTGGTGGTGGCGGAGGAAGACCGACCGCATCCAACCCTGGTCAGGTCAGCACTGCTACCGGGCTCGCGTTCAATGACGAAGATGCCGGTGGCTTCATGGTCAGGCCGTACGAAGGCCAGCCGGAAGCTCCGAATATGGTCTTCATCGAAGGCGGTCGTACGGTAATGGGTTCCTTCGAAGAGGATGTGATGTCCTATCGCGACAACCTGGAGAGGACGGTTTCCGTGGCCTCGTTTTATATGGACGAAACAGAAATCGCCAATATCCACTGGCTGGAATACATGCACTATCTCGCCAAGGATTCTTCTCAGGAAGCCTATGTGGCAGCATTGCCCGACACCATGGTCTGGGTCGGCAGACTGGCTTTCAATGATCCCTATGTCGAACATTATTTCCGGTATCCCGGCTTCCGCTACTTCCCGGTAGTCGGCGTGTCCTGGACGCAGGCTAACAAGTATGCCGTGTGGAGAACACGCGCAGTGAACATCAAGTTTGCTCAGGATGCCGGCGAAGAATATGCGGAAAGCGATGGTCGCATTCCTCTTGAATCTGGCATTGTCGTGCCGTCCTATCGCCTGCCTACCGAAGCAGAATGGGAGTATGCAGCACAAGCGCTCATCGGTACCCAATGGCTTGAAGAAATGCAAACCCATCAAAGGATTTATCCGTGGGATGGTCACGCCGTACGGAATCCCTATGGCAAGCAGATGGGTTATATGCTCGCTAACTTCAAGCGCGGTCGCGGTGACTACGCTGGTATTGCCGGCCGACTGAATGACGGGGCCCTGATCACCTCTTATATTTATGAGTACCCTCCGAACGACTACGGTCTCTACAACATGGCGGGGAACGTAAGCGAATGGGTACAGGACGTGTATCGCCCGATGTCTTATCAGGATTTTGACGACCTTAACCCTATGCGTCGCGATGGCTTCCTCGATGACGCCAGCAACTATAACAGCGATTTCGAAAAGAACCCCGAGTCCTTTACCTCACTGGTAACCGACCGTGCCCGAGTGTACAAGGGAGGATCGTGGAAAGACGTTGCTTACTGGATGTCTCCCGGTACCAGAAGATACCTTGATCAGGATTCAGCGACCGCCACGATTGGCTTCCGCTGTGCGATGATCCGCGCGGGGTCCAATTACTGACGTGAGGCGTGAATCGTGAGACGTGA
>CAYMWA010000011.1:21808-37265 GCA_964393795.1 uncultured Roseivirgaceae bacterium | reverse complement strand
CGTGAATCGTGAGTGAATGTAATCGAGACTATTTAGAGTCCCGCCACCGGCGGGGCTTTTTTTATTGAGAATCAGCAGTGCCGGGATTAACGGTGTACACTTCCCCTATTGCCAATTGTCAACTGTCAATTGCCAACTGATCCTCACTGTGTCGCCGCAATGCACGCAATACTCAGCTCTTTGCAGCCGGCATGGAGAAGTGCACGCCCGCAAGCCTCCAGCGTCGCGCCGGTAGTGACGACATCGTCCACTAACAGCACCCGCTTCTCGCTGATCGGCTTTGGATTGATGACCCTGAATATTTTCTCCACGTTTCGCCAGCGGTTTAGCTTCGATTTGTGCGTCTGGGTCTCGGTCCGCGCGCTGCGCATCATATACGTATCATCGCAAGGAACTTCCAGCATCGCCGAAAGGCCTTTCCCGAACTCCTCGCTCTGGTTGTAACCCCTTATCCTTCGACGCGAAATGTGCAGCGGAACAGGCACGATCAAATCAAAAGCATCGCGGAAATCAGCCTCGGCAAGATCCTTTCCATACAGGCGGCCGAGCATTTCGCCAAGTTCCGGCTGTTGCCTGTACTTCAATGCATGCAGGATATGCTGCACCCGGCTCTCCTTTACGAATTTGTAAAGGGTCATCACGCGCCGCACCGGCAGCCGCCCGCGAAACTTCAGGTAGAATGGATTGTCTTCCTGGAGGTGATAGTAGGATTTCGGCATTTCAAGCAGGCATTCCGTACACAAAAGTTCCTCGCCCTTTGCCAACGACCGAAAGCAACCCCGGCAGTAGCGGGGGTAGAAGAGGGAGACAAAATCCTCCACGATTCCATTGGAACGGGAATTACTCAAATGAATAATATCTTTGTCCGAAAAACTAATTGTAATTTAATGAGGTTAAGGCAGAAAGTATATGGAACAACCAGGTGATTTTGACTCGGGGGAGGAGCCCCAATATGTATAAGCGCGACCTTGAGCTTGATCGGAAGTGGAATGCGCTGCTCACAGCGTTGGCGTCGCTCGTAGGCAAAAGGCCAAAAGATCTCAATGGCGTGCTTTTCCTCATCGGCGTTCAGGAGCTCGGGCACGGCACCAAAATTTTCTCTAAAGAAGAAAAGCAAGACCTCATGCACATCGGGATCTGCAAAGTCTTAAGCTTTTCCGGGTACTATAAATTGGAAGGGCTCGACATTGACGGGTGGCCGCACTGGAAACTGATCAAGAAGCTCCCGCATTTCGATCTGCTTGAGCAGGAGAAGCTGCTGAAGATGCACGTGCTCGAGTACTTTGAAAGGGAATACGATTGGGCTTTTCCGGACTCGGAAGCAACGCAGTCATCCTGAGTCTTCGTGCAAATTTTTTTGTTTACAGTTGAATACGACCTAACTTAGGTGTTGGTCAAATTTGGCAAGGTTATCGGCGTTTTGGAATAAACTGTCTGGACGATGAGTGATGGAACACGAGCCATTCGCGAGAAGATAAAATCCTTTCAGCGAAAGTACTATCTGAATCTCTTTATCAGAGGTGCCATTCTGACGATCAGCATTGTTCTTGGTTACTTTGTAACTGCCTCCCTCCTGGAGCATAATCTATGGCTCAGCCAATGGGCGAGGCTCCTCATCTTCATCACCTTCTTCGTTGTCGCCGGTATCTGTGTCGTCCGGTTCTTGCGCCAGCCGCTGCAGTGGTGGATCGTCCGCCGCGGACTGAACGATGAACAAAGCGCGCGTCTGATTGGCAAGCATATGCCTACTGTTAAAGACCGCCTCGTCAACCTCATTCAACTCACTGCTTCGCCAAAGAAAAGCGACCTGGCCGTCGCCAGCGTTCAACAAAAGGTCCGCGAATTTGAGCCGTTGTCTTTTGAGGCCATCGTCGATCTCTCTGAAAACAAGCGCCACCTGAAATATCTCGCCATTCCCGTAGGGTTGTTACTGCTGATCATGGTGATCAATCCAGGCATTCTGACCCACAGCACGGAGCGAATTGTTCATTTCAATCGCGCCTACGCGCCCGAGGCGCCATTTTCGTTCGACGTCGTGAATGAGAAACTTGTCGCGTTTTACAATGAAGATTTTACCCTCCGGGTGAAACTTACCGGCAAAGCGCTCCCTGGCGATGCCTACCTCGTCTCCCGGAATCAACGGCTGAAACTTGTTCCCGTCGCGCCGGGGGAGTTCGAGTATACACTGGAGCGCGTTCAACAGCCGCTCAATTTTCAGATTGAGGCCGCCGGCTTTTTCTCCGGTGGTTACAGGCTCGAAACCGTAAACCGCCCGGAGCTGACCCGGTTTAATGTCGAGTTGGAATATCCGCGGTACCTGCGGCGCAACAACGAGAAATTCACGAACGCCGGAAACCTCGAAGTTCCTGAAGGGACAAACATCCGGTGGAAGCTTAATACCGCTTACGCGGACAAGGCTACTATTCAGTTTCGTTCCGATACGGCACAGTACGACTTCAAAAAAACAGAGACCCAGTCGTTTGCTTTCGACAGGAAATTCTACAGCCCCGACAACTACGAGATCAAACTGGAAAACCGAAACAGCAACAACAAGGAGAGAATTGCTTACGGCATCCATGTCATCAAGGACCAGTACCCACAGATCGTAGTCAACAACATGAAAGACACCGTGCTCTATTCCCGGATATTGTTGGGCGGCATGGTGAGTGATGACCATGGTGTCACGCGGCTGTCCCTGAACTTTTCAGTGCGCAACGAGGATCAGGAAGAGTTGGTAAAGGAGTCGGTAAAATTGCCGGTAACAAAAAACCAGCTGCAGCAGAGTTTCTTTTACAACTGGTCGATCGATTCATTGAAACTCAAGCCCGGCGATCAATTGCAATATTCTCTGCAGGTTTGGGACAACGATGGCGTAAACGGCAGTAAATCAACGCGTTCAGCTACCTATACGTTTCTTGTTCCCACCGCTGACAACTTGGTTTCGCAAATTTCGCGGTCACAGAAAAGTGCGGAGCAACAAATCAGCAAGAGCGCAGAAAATGCCAGCAAACTGCAGGAACAGATCGAGCAGGCCCAACAAAGATTAAAGGGGAAACAAAGTCTCGACTGGCAGGACAAAAAGATGCTGGAAGACATTATCCGGCAAAAGCAGGGCCTTGATGAGATGGTCGAGCAGCTTAAGCAACAGAACAAATTGCTGGAAGAGAAGAAAAATGCATTCACGGAGCAGGATGAGCGTATTCGCGAAAAGGCACTTCAAATCCAGAAACTGATGGATGAACTCCTGGATGAAGAAACCAGGAAGCTGTTTGAGGAATTGCAGGAGCTGCTGAAGGAAAATGCGGAGATGTCTGAAATCCAGAAGCTGTTGAACAAGATGAATCAGAACACCGACAACCTTGAAAAAGAGTTGGAGCGCACGCTGGAATTGTTCAAGCAGTTGCAATATGATTTTAAGCTCGATCAGACGATTCAGGACCTGAAAGAACAAATCGAGAAACAGAAAGACATTCTCGACCGGACAAAAGCGCTGGAAGAGGAACATCGTGACAACGCCGCCAACAAAAAGGCCGACCGCCGCGACAGCAAGAAAGATGCGAAACGCGATGCCGCCGACGAAAAAAAGCAACAATCAGAACAGGCATCTGACGATGAGAAGGCCGGCGAGCCACGGGACAACGAGCAGACAAAAGAGGATACGGAGAAAGCAGAAACACCTCCAGAGAAAACAGATAGTCGGAAGCTTGCCCGTGAACAGGAGAAATTGAAAGAGTCGTTCAGCAAGACCGTTGAAAAGCTGAAAGAGCTTGACGAGCTGGGCGAGGAGTTGAATAAGAGCGATCAGCTTCCGCCGGAACAGGACACCGAGGAAATTCAGCAGGAGCAAAGTGAAAGTCAGGAGATGTTAAATCAGAACAGTCCGTCAGACGCGAAGGAGCCCCAGCAGAATGCGCTTGAAAAAATGCAGCAGATGCAGCAACAGATGGAGGGGATGCAAAGCTCGATGATGATGGAGATGCAGATGCAAAACCTGGAGTCACTGCGACAAATCATTCACGGGCTTGTCAAATTGTCTTTCGACCAGGAAAGCTTGATGGGCGAATTCAATTCGCTTCAGCAGAATGATCCGCGTTTCAACACGCTGGCACAGCTGCAGTTAAAGCTCAAGGACGATGCTAAAGTTCTGGAAGACAGTCTATTAGCTTTAGGGAAGAAGGATCCGATGATGGGATCGTTCATCACGCGGGAGGTCAACGAACTCAACAACAACCTCAACAGGGTTATTGATGCAAACAAGGAGCGGCGGCGTCCGCAGGCATCGAGTGCCATGCAACTCAGCATGACGTCAATCAACAATCTTGCTTTGATGTTGGATGATCATTTTGACATGATGATGCAGATGATGGCCAATGCGCGTCCTTCGATGAAAAAGTCGAAACAAAAAGGCCAGAAACCCAGTTTGAGTCAAATGCAGGAAAGGCTCAATCAGCGGATCGAGGAGTTAAAGGACAGCGGGAAGTCCGGCCGTCAGTTATCGGAGGAGTTAGCCGAGATGGCTGCCGAGCAGGAGCGGATTCGCCGGGCGTTGGAGGAAATGCAGGAAAAAATGCAGAACGAAGGCGAGCAGCCGGGCGGGGAGATACCAGGCAAGATGGAGCAGACGGAAATGGACCTGGTGAACAAACAGTTGACCGATCAGCTTATCGAGCGTCAAAAGCAGATTTTGACGCGACTGCTTGATGCGGAAAAATCCATGCGTGAGCAAGACCTCGATGAAGAGCGCGAAGGGGAGACGGCCAAAGATTACGAAAAAGAAATACCCAAGGCGTTTGAAGAATATTTGCGGCTAAAAGAAAAAGAGGTAGAATTGCTAAAAACCGTCCCTCCAAAACTCTATCCTTATTACAAGAAGGAAGTGAATGAGTACTTTAAGCGCATGGGCACTAATTAAAATAATAAAGCATTCATGAATACCATCAGTATCCAGGTACCGTCGATAATGGAGAATATCCGCATGATTGAAAGCTTTATTGACAATGCGAAGGAGAAGTTCGACCTGAACGATGACATTTACGGCAACATCATGATCGCGGTAACGGAGGCGGTGAACAATGCTATCAAGCACGGCAACAGCGGAAACAAGTCAAAAAACGTTTACCTCAGTCTTTTCCTCGACGAGAGTCTTATCAAGTTTATTATTAAGGATGAGGGGAGTGGCTTCAACTATGCTTCCCTTCCGGACCCCACTGCTCCCGAAAACCTGGAGAAGCCCGGGGGAAGGGGTATCTTTTTGATGAAGCATCTTTCCGACGAAGTCGAATTCAAGGACAACGGCAGTGTAGTGGAGCTGAGTTTCTACATGAACGCCTGATGGCCGACATCGACTTTTTTTCTCAAGACATTCCCTTCAAAGTTCCACGGCCGGCAAAAACAAGACGCTGGATTCGCGAAGTCATTTCGCTGGAGCGCAAGACCCTGGTTCACCTGAACTACATTTTTTGCTCAGACGACCATCTGCTGCAAATGAATCAGCAATACCTTCAACACGACACCTTCACAGATATTCTGACGTTTGACAACAGCGAACAGCCCGGTCATATCGAGGGCGATGTTTTTGTGAGTATCGACCGCGTGTCTGCCAACGCTGAAACGCTGGGCGTCTCTTTTGACGAAGAATTGCACCGGGTGATCATACACGGCGTACTGCATCTGATCGGATACGGCGACAAAACATCCGCAGAAAAAGCGCTCATGCGAAAAAAAGAAGACGCTTACCTATCTTTGCGCAAGAGATTGTAACGGATATTGCTGTTCCACGTGGAACATCACGAAACGGCGGTCCCTGAGCTGGCCGAACGGGCGGTCCCTGAGCTGGCCTGCCGGTGCCTGGGCCTGCGCGTGGCAGGCAGGCTTGTCGAAGGGCGGTCCCTGAGCTTGTCGAAGGGCCGCGGGAGTGAAATGATTTGTTCCACGTGGAACTATTCAATGTCCAAATCCCTAAAGAGTAGAACAGAACAGTATGTTTCCATCATATGATCTTATTGTAGTCGGCGCAGGCCATGCCGGGTGTGAAGCCGCGGCAGCTGCGGCCAACATGGGTTCCCGCGTACTCCTGGTCACCATGAACATGTCAACCATTGCACAGATGTCGTGCAATCCGGCCATGGGTGGTGTTGCCAAGGGTCAGATCGTGCGCGAGATCGATGCCCTGGGTGGTATGTCAGGCATTGTATCCGACAGGTCGATGATCCAATTCCGGATGCTCAATCTTTCAAAGGGCCCCGCCATGTGGAGTCCCAGGACCCAAAACGACCGGATGCGCTTCGCGGAAGAATGGCGACTGGCGCTGGAAAGGATTCCTAACGTCGACTTTTGGCAGGAAATGGTCACCGGTATCCTTGTTTCCGATGGGAGAGTCGCCGGCGTCAGAACAAGCCTGGGCCTCGAAATCAAATCCAAAGCAGTCGTACTCACCAATGGAACCTTCCTCAACGGCAAGATCCATATCGGCAGCAAAAACTTCGGCGGCGGTAGAACCGCCGAAAGAGCCGCTACGGGTATCACCGAACAATTGATCAACCTTGGCTTCGAATCTGGGCGCATGAAAACCGGAACACCGCCCCGCGTCGATGGCAGAAGCCTCGATTACTCAAAAATGGAGGAACAACCCGGAGATCCTAATCCCGGCAAGTTCTCATACACCGATACGAAGCCCCTCGATCGTCAATTGAGCTGCTGGATCACGTATACCAATGATACCGTCCACGAGGAACTGCGAAAAGGGTTCGACGAATCACCCATGTTTCAGGGCCGGATCAAAGGACTCGGACCGCGATACTGCCCCTCCATTGAAGACAAGATCAACCGCTTCGCCGAACGCGACCGCCATCAGATATTTGTAGAACCCGAAGGCTGGAATACCATTGAAATTTACGTCAACGGATTCTCCACGTCACTGCCTGAGCACGTCCAATACCAGGCATTGAGAAAAATACCCGGATTTGAGCACGCACGGATGTTTCGCCCCGGATATGCCATCGAATACGACTATTTTCCGCCCACCCAACTCAAGACAACCCTGGAAACCCAACTTATCCAGAATCTTTACTTCGCAGGCCAAATCAATGGCACTACCGGATATGAAGAAGCCGCCTGTCAAGGCCTCATGGCCGGAATCAACGCGCACAATAAAATAAACAACAAGGAACCCTTCGTCTTGAAAAGGTCTGAAGCCTATATCGGCGTCCTCATCGACGACCTGGTCAACAAAGGCACGCAGGAACCCTACCGGATGTTTACTTCAAGAGCAGAATACCGCATTCTGCTGCGACAAGATAACGCCGACCTCCGCCTGACAGAAGCCGGACACCGCCTCGGCCTGGCTACCGATGAACGGATGAACGCCCTTATTGATAAAAGAAGCGATATCGATGCCCTCCTCAGCGAACTCAAAAAACGCAAAGTCGACCCCGATGTCGTCAATGATGATTTGCACGCCCTTAATACCGCCACCATCCGCGAACGTGTCCCCGTCATCAACCTTTTGCGCAGGCCACATATAGGAATGGACCAAATCAAGAGCATCGATTCAAACCTGAAAACCCTTCTCGATCAATATTCAGATGAAGTGCAGCAACAAGTGGAAATCTTTGTCAAATACGAAACCTACATCGACCGCGAGGAAAAACTGGCCAGGAAAATCGAAGGACTCGAAATGTATCACATCCACCCGGATTTCGACTACGATCGGGTGAAGGCCCTTTCCTCCGAAGCAAGGGAAAAACTCAAGAAAATCCGCCCGGAAACGATAGGCCAGGCATCCCGCATCAGCGGTGTCTCCCCTTCTGACATTTCAGTGCTCACGGTTTACCTCGGAAAATAATGGTCGCGCTCTCCGCCTGCCCCGTTTGCGAGGAGAAGAATCTTGAGCCGCACCTCGAGGTTAAAGACTATACCCTTTCTCAGGAAACCTTCCGCCTGTCAAAATGCGCCTCCTGCGGTTTCGTGATGACGAATCCCCGGCCGGACGACCATTCACTTCCGGCCTACTACGAGTCGGAGAAATATATTTCACACGCTGACAAAGCATCCGGAGTTCTCGACGCTGTCTACAACATCAGCCGGTATTTCACCATGCGTTGGAAGTATAACATCGTTCACCGTAACAGCATTGTACCGCCAACGTCTCTTCTTGACTTTGGATGCGGCACCGGCGTCTTCCTCCGGGAGTGTGAAAAGCACAACGTCACCACTGCCGGCATCGAACCCTCCCTTCGCGCCAGAACCCACGCCTCAAAGCATGTATTGGCGCCGATCTATCCATCGCTTGCCGATTTGCCACCCGCCACCTTTGACGCCATTACCGCATGGCACGTACTGGAACATGTAACAGACTTCCACGAAACGCTTCGTAGTTTAAAGTCGCTGCTCAATCCCGCGGGACGGCTCTTCATAGCTGTTCCCAATCTCAAGAGTCACGACGCACAAACCTACAACTCCTTCTGGGCCGGGTACGACGTCCCCCGACACCTTTGGCATTTCTCACAGAAAACGATGAACCACATCGCCCGCCAACAGGGGCTCAAACTGGTCCGGACATTGCCGATGAAGCTCGACGCATATTACGTAAGCCTTCTCAGTGAACAATACAAGACCGGCAAATCCACCCCTATCACACTGGCCCGAGCCGCCACCACGGCTTGGCAATCAAACCGCATCGCCAGAAAAACAGGTAACTATTCCAGTATCATCTATATACTTAGTCAATGAATCTCTTTAAGCAATCGCTCTGCTTCCTCGTCGTCGTCTCCCTCATAGGATGCGCACGGCAAACATCACCCACCGGAGGCCCAAAGGATACAATCCCCCCGGTTCTCATCAAGGCCATTCCCGCCCATGAAGCGATCAACTTCAAAGCAAAAGAAATTCAGCTCCTGTTTTCTGAAGCCGTCATCCTCAACCAACCCAAACAGCAACTCATCGTTACCCCCACCATCGGCGACGAATACGAAATCAGTTACCGCAAAAACATCGTCACCCTCAAACTCGAAGAGCCGCTGCAAGACAGCACCACCTACACCTTCAGTTTCCGGGAAGCCGTCCAGGACATCACAGAAAAGAATCCCGTCCGCAATCTCCAGATCGCCTACAGCACTGGTAACTATATCGACTCCCTCTCTATCGAAGGCAAAACGTTCAACCTCCTCACCGGGGAACCGATGAAAGACGCAACGGTTGCGCTACACATCGAAAATGACACGATCAACATTTTCGAACACCCTGCCGTCTACTTCACCAAATCAGACGAAGACGGCCATTATCAAATCAGCCACCTCAAACCGGCCAACTACTTTATATACGCCATTCAGGATAAGAACCGCAACCTCATTGTCAATAGTCGAACCGAATCTTACGGCTTTCTTCCTGACTATCACCATCTTACAGAAGACCTCGCCGATGTCAACCTCGGCCTCGTCCGCCTGGACGCAGGTCCGCTCAACCTCACCAGCGCAAGACCCTACAATACCTATTTCAATATACGCACCAGCAAAAACCTCCGCGCTTTCCAACTGGCCGCCACCGACTCAACCGAACTCGCCTATACTTTCGGAGAAGACCAGGCCAACATCCGGATCTACGATACTTTCGAACCGGACAGCCTCCAAATCCATCTGCTGGCCATCGACAGCATCGACAATGTCATTGACACAACGCTTTACGCGAAATTTCTCACACGGCAAGTCACACCCGAACCCTTCAGCGCTAACCTCATCAGCAGCTCCCTGCTCGCTCACCGCGCCGAACTCAAAGCCGTTCTTCAATTTACCAAACCTATCAGGGACATCAACTTCGACAGCATCTACTTCCAGGTCGATTCCCTTCACCGCGTTTCCATCACACCCGAAGACATGACCTGGGATCCCCTTCAACGAAAACTCACCATTCACAAATACATGGACCGCTCGCTCTATCCACCAGTCGAGACTCCCTCCAGAAGTCGCCGCATGTCACCTCAGCATCCACCTGAACAAACAACTAAACCCCTCGTACCCATTAACGAAATCAATTTCAGAACAGCCGCTTTCATTAGCATCGAAGCAGACAGTTCCGCCCAAATCGTCCAAAACATCAAACCTTATCAGGAGGCAGACCTCGCGATCATCAATATCGAAATCCGCACAGACGCACCGGCCTATTTCGTACAATTGGTCAACTCCAAATACGAAGTCATCCGCCAGGTTCAAAATCAATCCAAAGTCCGATTTCCCGATGTTGTTCCCGGTGAATACCAAATCCGTCTCATCATCGATCAAAACGACAATGGCAGATGGGACCCTGGAAACTATTTTGAACGCATCCCTCCCGAGCCTGTCATCTATTACCGTGGTCCGGATGGTTCCAAAACCATCAAAGGCGTAATGGCCAATTGGGATATTGGCGCTGGTGAAATGTTTATAACCTATTGACAGGTTGTGGACAACCGACTTTTCAGAATCAAATTCCCCCGATTGACGTTACACATCCAAAGAACCCAAACTGCTTGTTGATCAAACCGGCTTTACCCACAATGCTTCACAACCGAATCTATACACACGAAATTTATCCACTTAAAAATAGATTGTTGACAAGCACAGAAACACGTGACACTGACACAATTAAGCATTAACTTTCATGCACACGCTGTCCACATGCACGGGGAATGATTATTTATCCACATTTACACATGGCTAATAATAGTTATATAATTATATATAAAATATTAATAAACACCCGTGTGGCTTTCTTGACAGGAATGCTACTCCTGTCTTTTCCTTTGTTAGGACAAAATCATGCCGAGGTACAACTTGCGAACGAGTATGTTGTAAAAGGCGATAAAAAGAAGGCGCTCGAACTTTATCGGGATCTGAGCAAGTCTGACGCGAACATCCCGCTGATCCACAACAACTACCTCAACCTCATGATAGACGAGGGACAGTTTGACAATGCGCACGATTACCTGAAGAAAGTGCTGAAAAGGGATCCGGGTAACATGCAATACAAGCTTGATGTGGGATTGGTTTATGTGCGTTCGGGTGATGCCACGAAAGCGGACCGGTATTTTCGGGAAATGAGTGCCAGCGTGAAGTCAAGCATACAGCAAGCGAAGATGATGGCCGATTACCTCGCCGCGCGATCACTCTCCGAATATTCTATTCTGACGTTGACGGAGTGCCGCCAATACCTGGGCAATCCCTATCTGTTTTGCCTTGAGTTGGCGATGCTTTACCGGATGCAGGGTCAGCAGGATAAAATGGTTCAGGAATACCTCAGCTACGTCACGCAGAGTTCCGCCAACATCCAGTATGTGAAGAATGTGATGCAGGCGTTGCTGACCAAACCGCAGGAGCTTGAGAGCCTGGAGCGACTACTGTACGATAAGGTACAGCAAAACCCCGATGTAGAGGTGTATTCCGATCTTCTCATTTGGGTGACGATGCAGCAGAAGAATTTTTATGCCTCATTTATTCAGGCTCGGGCATACGACAAACGATACCGGCGCGACGGAGAAAAGTCGATGGAAGTTGCACGGGTGGCGCTCGATAATGAGGACTATGACAATGCGTCGCGGATTTATCGCTACGTCATTCGCGAATACCCAACATCGCCCAACCATCTGCTCGCAAGGCTGGGTTTGATCAGAACGAGAGAAGCACGGGTGAAGCAGAGTTTTCCAGTTGACGCCGATTCGGTAAGGGTGCTTATTGCCGATTACGAAGAATTTATCGCCGAGTACCCCGGCAATCCGAACTCCCTCGAAGCTGCGAGAAATCAGGCGTTGCTCTATGCGACATACCTCGACAACAAAGATGCCGCCATCGAAATTCTTGACCGCCTGGTTGCCAATCCGCGAGCGACATTGTATTTGAGGTCAAAAGCAAAACTCGATCTCGGTGATATTTACCTGCTCAAAGGGGAACCGTGGGAGTCGACGTTGCTGTACTCCCAGGTAGAAAAAACACAAAAGGAAAACCCGGTCGGGTACGAGGCAAAACTTCGAAACGCCAAGCTGTCCTACTACAAGGGAGACTTCAGGCTGGCGCAGGAACACCTCGATATTTTGAAAGAAGCGACGACGCGGGAAATCGCCAATGACGCAATGGAGCTAAGCATGCGCATTAAAGAAAACATTGCGCTCGATTCCGCTGGCGAAGCACTGAAGCAGTACGCCAACGTTGAGTTGCTGTTATACCAGAACAAGATCGATTCCGCGCTAAGCACCATCCATCAGCTCAAGCAAGGCATGGTTGACGGCGTTGCATTTTCGAATCAGTCCATTCTCGATGATGTCTACTGGCTGGAGGCCGATATCCGCATGAAGCGTGGCGAGTTCGATCAGGCGATTGCCCTCCTGGACCAGATTCTGATCGGCTATCCCGATGATGTGCTGGCCGATGATGCGTTTTTCCTGCAGGGTGAAATTTACGAGCGCCAGATCGGCGATCACGATAAGGCCATGGATATCTATCGCGCGTTCCTGACGAAATTTCCGGGAAGTGTCTATGCAGCTGAGGCGAGGAAGCGGTTCCGAACTTTGCGCGGTGATTTCAAGTCTGAAGAACAGCCCGCAATCAACTGATTTTTCTACTCTTGTTCCTCACCGTAGAGGAACGTTTTAGCGTTGCCTTTTGATCGGATGTAACCGCGAAACATGCCCGGCGTATTGAAAGTCATGGTGATGTTTCCATTCCGGTCGAGGCCGATAACACCACCATTCCCACCAAGTCGCGGAAGCTTTTTCATGATGACACTGTCGGCCGCTTCCTGAAGAGAGAGGTTCCCGTAAGCCATCAGCGCAGAAATATCATGTGCGACGACCAGTCGGATAAAGTACTCACCCCAACCCGTTGATGATATTCCGCAGGTCTCGTTGTTCGCGTATGTTCCGGCCCCGATAATTGGAGAATCACCGATGCGCCCGAACTGCTTGTCACTCATTCCTCCGGTAGACGTGCCCGCGGCTATTGTTCCGGCCTGGTCAAGGGCGACCGCCCCGACGGTGCCGAAATGTTTGTCTTCGGCTACATGGAGGTCGCGCATCCGTGAGCCGGTGCTGTTTTGTCTCCGGTTTCGGTTCAGAAACTGTTGATACCGTGCAGAATCAACAAAATAAGACGGGTCCACCATATCAAGGCCATGCTTTTCTGCGAATTCATCAGCGCCCTGTCCTGCCAGCATCACGTGTTTCGATTGGGTCATCACGGCGTATGCACCCTTGATAGGGTTTTTGATGCGTGTTACTCCGGCTACCGCGCCCGCCCGGAGGCTATCGCCTTCCATGATGGAAGCATCGAGCTCGTTTCGGCCATCGTGGGTGAACACCGCACCTTTTCCTGCATTAAACAGGGGCGAGTCTTCCAGAATGGCAATGGCGGAGATGACGGCATCGACGCTTTTTCCACCGTTGGCCAGGACCGCGTAGCCTGCATCCAGTGCCTGGCCGAGTACCTGGTGATAGGCACTTTCCTGTTCGGGTGTAAGTCTGCCCCTTTGAATCGAGCCGGCACCGCCGTGAATGACAAGCGCTACTTGCCCTTTTACTTCGGACGTAGTTGCGGGCGCTTTCGGAGATTCGCAAGAGGTGTTCATGATGAGAAAAACAAACAGCCAGGAAATGCGTGTCATGATCCGGTTTTGTTTTAGTAATATTCTGATTTTGAGCATTACACCGTAAAATTCACCGTTCTACGGGAATTTTCCATAATATTTTTTGTTTTAGAAGCCATCCTATAATTTTGCAAATCTTTATCAAACGGAGGATAGAAAAATGGCTAAGAAAAAGAAGTCACCGGTGAAGGCAGCAAAGAAAGTAAAAAAGGCGAAGTCGGCGTCGAAGAGCCGCAAGCCGGTTGCTGCCAAGGCGAAAAAAGTAGTGGCTAAGAAATCGAAGCCTGCGGCGAAGAAGGAAAAGCCCAGGAAGGCAGCTCCAAAATCGGCAGCCGCAAAATCGCCCCGGAAGTCCGCTGCAAAGACGGCTCCCAAGAAAACAAAAGCGACCGCGTCAAAAGCAGTTCAACCGAAGAAGGCAGTGAAGAAAGCCGCGAAGAGCATAGAGAAAGTAAAGAAAGTAGAAAGCGTGAAGAAGGCACAAAAGGCACCTAAGGTGGCTAAGAAGGTAACAGCAAAGAAAGCAACAACGACAGCGGTGAAGAAACCGGCTGTAACAACAGTTCAACCCGGACAGCAACAACAGGAAGCATCATCTGCAGCAAAAGTCGCGGCAGCGGCGCAGCTCAACTTTTTCCAGATGCCAAACCAGCGACCAATTGCCCACAAGCCAGCCAAGTCGACTTCCACGTCGCAAGACAAGAAGCGATACACCGAGGAAGAACTTCAGGAATTTCAAACGTTGATCAACCGCAAGCTGGAAAAGGCACGCGAAGAGTACAAAATTCTGAAGGAGACGTTGAACCGAAGTACCGACGAAGGAACGGATGCGACTTCCGGAGGGAACACGAAGGTATTGGAAGACGGAGCAGAAACTGCGGAAAAAGAAAACCTGAGCCAGTTGGCTGCGCGTCAACAGAAATATATCACCAACCTGGAAAATGCGTTGGTTCGGATCAAGAATGGTACGTACGGCATTTGCTCCGTAACGGGCAAACTGATTTCCAAAGAACGACTTATTGCGGTGCCCCATACCACTCAGTCGATCGAAGCAAAATTAATGCAACAGGATTGAGGGCGATGGCAGGTTAACACGGATCCCTGGCGGGTGGTCCGGCTGCGCGGAAGAGATCGTGAACACTAAACCACTACACCATTGGATTTTCTGCAAAACCATATTGAAGCACTGATCTTTTGCTCGCCGAGTCCGATCAGGCTCGCCGACATCAAGAACTGCTTGTCCGAAATGTTCAATGCCGACGTGCCGGAAGAAGATATTATGGGCGCGATTCAGCGACTGGATGAAAAATATCAGTCGGACGAATATGCGTTTCAGCTTTTTAAAGCTGCCGGTGGCTACCAGTTTCTGACAAAGCCGGCGTACCAGGCGAGCATCAGCATACTTCTCAAGCAACAATCCAAGAAGCGGCTGTCGACGTCCGCCATGGAGACGCTTTCCATCATCGCATACAAGCAGCCTATTTCGAGGACGGAGATCGAGAATATTCGCGGTGTGAACTGCGATTATGCCGTGCAGAAGTTGCTTGACAAAGGACTGATCGAAATCACCGGAAAAGCAGAAACAATCGGGCGGCCCATGCTTTACGGCACAACCTCGAAGTTCATGGAGTATTTTGGGATTAGCGACCTGACCGAGCTTCCTACGCCGAAGGATTTCACCAACGAGCCGAACACCATCGGCGAAAGCCTCGAATCCAAAGAATCCGCAGACACGCCCGACGTTTCTGACACCCCTGAGAACGATGGCCAGGCGTAACCAGGGCGCCCCCTCGGGGAGACGCGCTTCCTCATCATCCGCACGCCGGTCCGGTCCCGGAAAACCCGCCGGTCC
>CAYMWA010000011.1:0-21708 GCA_964393795.1 uncultured Roseivirgaceae bacterium | reverse complement strand
GACGCGCTTCCTCATCATCCGCACGCCGGTCCGGTCCCGGAAAACCCGCCGGTCCTGGAAAACCCGGTGGGCGCGGAAAACCAGCTCGTACTTCCAGAACCGGCCGGGCATCCAACAGTTCTGTGAAAAGTGATGAAGAGGGGACAAGGAGGAGCCGTGCCGCGGCATTCCATAAGCCGTCGAAAAAAACTTATCAGCAAGCACCATCGAAATTGCGGCACACCGGTCCGCGCAAGCGATCCAAAGCCGCCCTCACCGACGCGCCGAAGAGTGACAAAATCAGACTAAACAAATTTATCGCGAACAGCGGGATCTCATCGCGGCGTGAAGCGGATGAGCTGATCAAAATGGGTCTGATATCCGTAAACGGAAAGGTAGTCTCCGAACTGGGATATAAAGTCAACCCTTCGGATGAAGTCCGGTACGAGAGCCGGGTGCTGCGGCCGGAAAAGCCGGTCTATATCCTGATGAACAAACCGAAAGGCTTTATTACAACTACCGACGATCCGCAGGAGCGAAAGACGGTCATGCACATTATCGGATCGAAGGTGAAGGAGCGAATCTATCCAGTTGGCCGACTTGACCGCAATACGACCGGATTACTGCTGATGACCAACGATGGCGACCTGGCAGACCGCTTGATGCATCCCTCGTACCAGGTCCGGAAAGTGTACAAAGTCGAACTTGACAAACCACTGACCAAAAATGACTTTCAGGCGATTGCGAAAGGCGTTCGACTCGAAGAAGGCAAGGCCGTCGTTGACGACATTGCCATCGTTTCGACAGACGGCAGAACGGTCGGCATAGAACTGCATATCGGATGGAACCGCGTGGTACGTCGAATTTTTGAGAGCCTCGGTTACGAAGTGCTGAAGCTGGACCGCACCATTTATGCCGGCCTCGACAAGAAAGAACTCGCACGAGGTCAATGGCGGTTTCTTACCCGCGAGGAAATAATCCACCTCAAGCATTTCAAATAAGCGCCATCTTCGCTAATTTGTGCTTTGTTTTCTTGCAACGATGCAAACTGCATCTCGCACCTCCAACCTGTAATTTGTAGGCCGTGACCAGACCCGATATCGACGCCGTTCCTTCGTTTTATAAACCCTATGTAGAACTTGTCAAGGACATGGACGTAGTGGAAGCGCTACGCCAGTCCGGCACAAAAATTCAGAAACTGCTTGCTGATGTTCCTGAAGAGAAAGGGACGCACCGATATGCGGAAGGGAAGTGGACCATTAAGGAAGTACTCAACCACTTGATGGACACCGAGCGCGTCTTTGCCTACCGAGCACTTCGTTTTTCCCGAAATGACCAGACTCCGCTTCACCCCTTCAATGAGGGTGATTACGGGCCGAACGCCAATGCACACGCGCGCACCATCGCGCAACTGGCTGCGGAGATGGAACGCCTGCGCGCCACGACGACCGACTTGTATACAAGCTTTACTGACGATATGCTTCGTCTTGAAGGAACAGCCAGCGGGAAAGTCGTTTCCGTGCTCAACCTTGGATATTTCATCGCCGGTCATGAAGCCCACCATCACAACATCCTGGTGGAGCGTTACCTCACCTCCTAGCGTATGCGCTATCTTCTTGCGGCGCTGATACTTTGCGTTGTTCATGCTTGCTCTCCGCTGTCTCACCGGAAACTGACGAAAGCGTTGAGGGCAACGGAGAATCATTTCCAGGACCATACAGGTCTTGTTATCTATGATATCGCGAGGGGAAAAACGGTATTTGATTTTAACGGCTCCAAATATTTTACACCCGCTTCGAACACCAAAATCTTTACGCTCTATTCAGCCCTCAAGATTCTTGGTGACTCGGTTCCTGCGCTTGAATATATTCAGCGCCCCGACTCGCTGATCTTCTGGGGAACCGGCGACCCGTCGTTCCTTTACAGTGAAGTATACTACGATTCGGGTGTCTATGACTTTCTGAAAAACGTTGAGGCCGGGCTCTACTTTTCACCCGCCAATTTTGGCACTGCCCATTTTGGCAGTGGCTGGGCCTGGGATGACTACAATTCCGGGTACTCATCGGAACGGAGCGCATTTCCGATCTATGGCAATGCCGTGTCGGTAGTGGCCGATCAGGAAATTCTTCGGATATCGCCCCGATACTTTTCACCTGCTTTTTCAGAAGGAGCACCGGCCGAAGCGCCCGAGGTCATTCGAGCCCTCGACACAAACAGGTTCGTCTTTCACCCGGCCAATCAACCTGGCACGTTGGAAGAAATCCGTGTGCCTTTCAAGACGGATTCCGCAACCTTCCGCGCACTGCTTGCCGATACCCTCAAGCGTCCGGTGCATGTAGTCGCGAAGCCACTGCCCGCCTATACCAATACGCTGTTCAGCTTGCATGTGGACAGCCTGTACAGCGTGATGATGAAGGAAAGCGATAATTTTATTGCGGAACAATTGTTGATGATGTGTGCAAACGTGCTGAGCGACACACTGGATCCGAAGATTGCGATTGCGTTTATGAAGGCGCACTACCTGAAGGATTTGCCGGATGAGCCGGTTTGGGTGGATGGATCCGGATTGTCGCGTTACAATCTTTTCACACCGCGTTCAATTGTCAGCTTGTGGAAGAAGATCTGGGATGAAGTGCCGCGCGACCGCCTTTTTCCGCTGCTTGCAACGGGAGGGGTAGACGGCACGATTCGGAAGTGGTATTACGCCGACAAGCCCTATATTTTTGGAAAGACAGGAACGCTGAGCAACAATCATTGCCTGAGCGGCTTTCTCGTCACCAGGAAAGGCGAAGTACTGATCTTTTCGTTCATGAACAGCAACTATACGTCAGGCTCGAACGCAATCAGGCGAAACATGCAGGAGATACTCGAAAATATTCACGAACATTACTGAGCATGAAGATGAAGAACAAGCGAATGATTGCGGCCATCATATTTTGTCTATTTACCAGCCTCGTCTCGGACACAAAAGCGCAGTCGCCCGACAGCCTCGACCTCAAGATCGGACAGATGCTGTTGATCGGTTTCCCGGGCCCCGGCGTTGATGCGCAGGTATTGGAGGAGATTCGCCGCGGCAAGGTCGGGTCGATCATCATCTTTGAAAAGAATATTCCGTCCGCAAATTCATTTACTGGTTTGAAGAAGATCACCTGGACGTATCAACAGGCCTCCCCGATACCGTTGTTCATCTGTATCGATCAGGAGGGTGGTCGTGTAAACCGACTCAAACAAAAGTACGGCTTTCCGCGGTCGATTACTGCGGAGGAAATGGGCAGGGCTGGAACACTTGACTCTGTTCGCTTCTACGGGGAGGCAACGGCGGCCACACTGGCCGGACTGGGGATCAACATGAACTTTGCACCGGTGGTGGACCTGGCGTCGAATCCCGACAACCCGATCATTGCACGCTACGGCCGGGCCTTCAGCGCGAATGCAGATACCGTTGCCATGATGGCAAAAGCGTTTGTACAAGCCCATAGAAAATTTCATGTGCTTACATCACTAAAACATTTTCCTGGTCATGGCAGCTCCGATGCGGATACGCATTTGGGTATTGCCGATGTAACCAATACCTGGAAACCCGATGAGTTGAAACCGTATCAGACGCTGATCAAAGAAGGCTATGTGGATGCCGTGATGACTTCACATATCGTGAACATGAAGCTCGATCCGGAGGGCCATCCCGGCACGCTGTCGGATGACATCATCACCGGAATACTCAGGGACCGATTACATTTTGACGGCGTTGTGTTTACCGATGATATGCAAATGCATGCCATCACCAAACACTACGGCCTTGAAGAAGCGATAAAGCTTGCGATCCTTGCGGGTGTTGACATCATGACTTTCTCCAACAACATTTCCGGAAGTGACGAACGCACCGTGGATAAAGTACACGGCATTATTCGCGGGCTGGTTAAACGCGGCATCATTACAGAAAAGCGCATTGACGAAAGCTTCGACCGGGTGATGAAGTTAAAAAACGCGCTGCGATAAAACCGTCTCCATTCCGGCGAAGACCAGTCGCCCAAGCCTGCCGAAGGGTCGGGTGCCCATTCAGATCCGTTGCGATAGCGTCGACCAAGGTTCTGTCTTATAGCAATAGCAAACCAAATGGCGCATTGGTGGTTAACCGATTGTTTTCTTAAGTTGTGGTATGGAGACCTACATCATAAGTCAGCCGACCGCGCCACAGGTGCCGATCCTGCTGAGCATTCCGCACTGCGGCACGGCGTTTCCCGATGAAGTGAGCGATCAGTACGTCCCCGAACGTATCGCAGCTCCCGATGATACGGATTGGTTCGTTGACCGACTCTATGATTTCGCACCGTCCATGGGCATCACAGTCATTGCGGGTGTGCTGAGCCGTTGGGTGATAGACTTGAACCGCGACCCGGATAATACACCCCTTTATAACGACGGCCGCATCATCACGAGTCTGTGCCCGGTGACGACCTTTGCCGGTGAACCTTTATACAAGGATGGGCGCACAGAGCTGGACAACGGGGAGGTTACCCGCCGGAAGAAGTTGTATTTCGAACCCTATCACCGTAAACTGACGACGCTTCTGGATGAGATGAAGACAACATTCGGCAAAGTGCTGTTGTGGGACTGTCACTCGATCCGCCACATTGTTCCGGCTATCCGCAACGAACGATTTCCCGATCTCATTCTCGGTAGTGCGGATGCAGCCTCGGCCGATGCAGGACTCATTGAGACTGCACTTAACTGCCTGGGCGGCGGTCCGTACAGCCTTAGTCACAACCATCCGTTCAAGGGTGGCTATATCACGCGCCACTACGGCAAGCCGTCTGAAAACATCCACGCGCTCCAGCTGGAGATGAACAAAATCAACTACATGGATGACAGTGAGACCACGTATGACACACGAAGGGCAAAAAAAACCGCGGACTTGCTGAATAAGACGTTAAGCGAACTTTCGCGGACCTTACTTTCGGCTCAAGATTAGTAGATTTATGCCTCGGTGTAGCGGCCTTTCGCAGACGACTGCAAGGCAATCGCACAACACACAAAGCATGAATTCAGGCGCACAAACACGTCAGCTACCGAAGGGACCACCTTCGCGGTCAAAGACCTTTCGGTTCAAATCCCTGTTGCAGTCCACTGAGTGGCTCAGTCCTGCCTACGTGACGGTTGACGATCGCGGAATCATCACACAAATTTCCCAAGCACCAGGCGAGGGCATCAACGAAATAGATGAAGTGAACGGTTATGCGTTACCTGGATTTCAGAATGCACATTCACACGCGTTTCAATTCATGATGGCGGGCGCCGCCGAGAAGCACGCGGCCCATGCGGTAGACGACTTCTGGACATGGCGTCAGACGATGTACGCTTGCGCGCTCGCCGTCGACCCCGATCAGATGCAAGCTATTGCCACGATGCTGTATACCGAGATGCTGAAACGCGGATACACGCATGTAGCGGAATTCCAATACCTGCATCACGATAAGGACGGACGGCCCTATGACCATGCTGCCGAAATGAGTGTAAGCCTGGTGGCAGCCGCCGCTGTTGCGGGAATCAAAATCACACTGATACCGGTATTTTATCAGAATGGCGGTTTTGGCCGACCCGCTACGCCGGAACAACGCCGGTTTTGCTTTGGTGATGTCGATGAATATTTCCGGTTACTCGACGAATGTGGGCAGGTCGTAAAGAGCCTGTCTACTGCGCGGTTGGGTTTCGGCGTGCATTCGTTGAGGGCTGCGGAGGCAAATGATGTGGTTCGCATTGTCCAGAATGGTCCCCGGGATCTTCCCTTCCATATCCACGTGGCGGAACAACCCAAAGAAGTGGACGACGCCATTGCCTTTCTTGGACACCGTCCGGTCGAATGGCTTTTGCGACACGTCGATCTCAGTGATCGGTTTCATCTCGTGCACTGTACGCACCTCTCGGACGATGAGCTGACAGGGCTCGTCAAGAGCAAGGCCCAGGTTGTTTTATGCCCCGGCACCGAAGCAAATCTGGGGGATGGAATTTTCAGACTGTCGGACTTCGCACAACGGGGTGGCCACTGGTCAATAGGCACTGACAGCCAGGTCAGCATGAACCCTTTGGAAGACCTGCGTTGGCTGGACTACGCGCAGCGCCTGACCTCACACAAACGAAACACGTTTGCCGACGGTGCTGTCACGCTTTTGCACAACATCACATTTTCGGGCCGGAAGGCGATGGGGATATCATCGCAGGATTATTTTGAAACCGGAAAACCGCTCGATGCCGTCGTGTTCGATGCGGACACACCATTGTTGCACCTGATGGAGCCCGACGACATTCTGCCCGCACTTGTGTACACGGCCGACTCCGTTGCCATTAAAGGTACTATTGTCGATGGTGAATGGATGGTAAAGGAAAAGAGCCACAAGCACGAAGCGATTGTCCGCGAAAAATTTCTCAGCGCGATTCGGACGGTGACATCATCGTGATGCAACTTATTTGCAGTGCTTCCGGATGTCGGCTCTCGCATCCTCCGAGCCCAGTTCCTCTGCGCGCTTGAGGTCCAGGCAAGCGTCGTATTTGTTGTTCATGCTGAGTTTTACCTGCGCACGTTGATAAAAAGTTTCCGGGTCATTGGGGTACAGTTCGATGGACTTGGTATAGTCCTCAAGGGCACCGGCGTAATCTTCTTTCTCCGCTTTGCTCAGTGCCCGGTTGTCGTAGTATATCGGATTCGTATCGTCAATCTCGATGGCACGAGTGAAGTCGTTGATAGCGGCGTCGAAGTCTTCGAGGTAGTAGTAGACCAGTCCGCGAAGGTAAAACGTTTCAGGATCCTCATCGCTTAACGCGATGGCCTTGTCGTAATCTTCCAGGGCGCCCTTGTAATCCTCGCCGGCCGTTTTTGCCAGGGCGCGGTTTTCAAAGGTCACGGGATCTTCCGGGTCGAGCTTTATTGCAACATCATAGTCGGCAATGGCCTTGTCGAGGTTGCCAACACTGTAGTGCGCCACGCCGCGATAGTTGTAAAGCGTGGGGTCACTTTTGTCAAAGGCAATCGCTTTTGAGTAATCGTCGATAGCGCTGACATATTCACCGAGTTCAGCTTTTACCACACCACGATTAAAATATTTGTCTGCATCAGCGGTGCCGAGCTCCAGTGCTTTTGAAAAATCGAAGTAGGCGCCTTGTAAATCTTCGATGTTATACTTTGCCAGGCCGCGGTTGGTATAGGCATCTTCAAATTCAGGATTGAGTCGAATGGCCTTGTCGAAATCTTCAATCGCGCCTTCGTCATCGCCGAGGTTCATCTTTGCCAGGCCACGGTTGTTCAGCGCTTCGGTGAAAGTGGAGTCGACTTCCAGGGCCACTGTGAAATCGCTGATGGCACCGTAAAAATCGAGAAGGCCCATGCGCGCTTCTCCGCGAAGGTTGAGCGCTGTTTTGTTGCGCGGCTCACGGTCGACGACTTTGGTGAGCGCTGCCCTGGCGTTCTGAAAATCTCCGGCCTCCAGTTGCTTTCGCGCCTGGTCAAGCGCATTCTGAGCGAAGGACCAATAGGAGGTTAAGACCAGAAAAGTGAGAAGGTAAATCGTTCGCATATTCAAAAGCAATTTATACAATTACACGGGATTGCAAGTTTCCTTTTACGTAATTCCGCGGAGGCGGCTAAAATCGGCGAAAGAATTCCGCCAACCCGTCTTTTCGTCCTATATTTAGGTAATACAACTACTGAAGGCAGACTGTTATGAAGAAAAACTTTCGGCTCCTTGGTGCGATGCCGATATTGTTCAGCGCGCTGGTCCTGCAGGCGCAGGACGGAGCACTTGAAGACAGAATGGATTTTGAAAAATACGACCCGCCGTCAACGCTGGTGGTACCGGAGCACGTACTCACCAGAGCGAAATATCCGTTCATCGACGTACACAATCACCAGTTCGGAATGCCCACTGCGGACCTGACCGCACTTGCTGCAGAAATGGACAAGTTGAATATGGCGGTGATGGTCAACCTCAGCGGGCGCGGCGGCGGCAGCACGACACATCTTGCAGGCGCTTTGAAGAATGTTCATGAGCATAATCCAAAGCGATTCATTGTCTTTACCAACATTGACTTTTCAGACATCGACGACCCGAAATGGCAGCAGCGTACATTGAGGCAGTTGGAGGAGGACGTGAAGATGGGAGCGAACGGCCTGAAGATTTACAAAAGTCTTGGGATGACCGTGCGTGACAGCCGAGGCGAACGGGTGAAGATCGATGATCCGCGCATTGGGCCGATATGGGACAAATGCGGTGAGCTCGGTATCCCGGTGTTGATACATTCCGCCGACCCAAGGCCTTTCTGGCAACCGATGGATGAAAACAACGAACGCTGGCTTGAGCTCAAGCTGCGGCCGCGGAGGAGGCATGACCACGATCCGGTGACCTGGGAGACCATCATCGCCGAACAGCACAACATCTTCCGAAAACATCCGCATACTACCTTCATCAATGCGCATTTGGGTTGGTACGGCAACGATCTGGCAAAGCTCGGGTCGCTGCTCGATGCGTTGCCAAACGTGTACACGGAAATCGGCGCTGTTATCGCGGAACTTGGAAGGCAGCCTCGATACGCACGCGAATTCCTGATCAAATACCAGGACCGTGTGATGTTTGGGAAAGACAGCTGGGTACCCGCCGAGTACACAACTTACTTCAGGGTGCTTGAAACGGCTGACGACTATTTTCCCTATCACAAACGCTATCACGCCTTTTGGCGGATGTATGGGTTAGACCTTCCGGACGAAGTGCTGCGAAAGATCTATTATAAGAATGCGTTGAAGGTCATTCCCAATATTGATGCAACCCTCTTTCCGAAGTAGCTACAGTCGGTTCGTAAGGGGCTTGATACCACCCAACCGCATGCCGAGGCCAATGGCTATCTGAAAAGTGCGACGGTCAAAGTAAATGTTCTCACTCATGCCGAGAGAGGCGCCGGTTTGAAAGGTGAAAAACATGTGATTGTTGGCGAAATTGGCGCGGCCTACAAGTGCCGGTTCGAAGAAGACCTTCGCGGGTTCATCTACTGCCGCACTCGCCACCTCATTTGAAAAGCGATAGAAGTCGACGATGCTGATCCGTGGGACGAATGCGAAATCCAGCGTCTTTTTATTAACGCCGACAGCGGGCTGAATAAAATAGCGCTCGTAGGTGCCCGTGGCCTGAATCGATTGGCTACCGAAGAAAGAATACGAATCATAACTTGAACCTTCTCCTTTGCCATAGCCTGCGAATACTTCAAAAAATGAACCCTCCCGATTCGTGAAATAGCCGAGACCCCCTTCGAAGATACGATGACGGGCGTAGTCCTCCGGCTCCTCCGCCTGTGTGCGGTCGACGAAGGCATAGTTGGCCATCACACCAAAATGGTCAGTGACGGCGAATGCCGATTGTACTTCAACTCCGTTTCCGACCTGTACGGCAGCCTGAAATTCTCCGCCCTTTGTAAACATGGGAGAGTTCCGTAGGTTTGGCACGTATACCGGCGCACATGCCGTCAAGGTGGCAAAAGCAATCAAGAGAAGCCGCGTCATGGGGTTAGTATTTGTGATAAAAGTACAAAAAAATGGAGAGGATATTGAACCCGGAAAAGTTAAACCAGCTCATCCAGGAACGCAGGTCTGTATTCCCTCAGGATTATACCGGCGAGCGGGTGAGTGATGCAATCGTGCGCCAGATTATCGACAATGCGCGTTGGGCGCCTACGCACAAAATGACGCAGCCATGGCGATTCCTGGTCTTTACTGGCGACGGCATCCGTGCCTTTGCGAAATTCCAGTCCGACGTATACAAAACAGTCACCGAAAAAGAGGGTACATTTAAGGAGAGCAACTACGAGAAGCTCCTGACGAAACCGCTCATGTCATCGCACATCGTCGCTGTCATCATGAAGCGGGATGAAAAAAAAGCTGTTCCGGAAATAGAGGAGGCGGGGTCAGTGTTCTGTGGCATTCAAAATATGTACCTTACGGCGACGGCTTATGGCGTTGGGTGTTATCTCAGCACCGGGGGCGTGACCTACTACGAGGAAACGAAAGCTTTTTTTGGCCTGGAGCCTGACGACCGGATTATCGGGTTTTTTCACCTGGGAATTCCGAAGAGGACGTATCCCGCCGGGAAGCGCAAGCCCCTTGACGAAGTTTGCCACTGGGTGACAACAGAGTAGTGGTTACGTATTGAATGAACGCGGTACCTATCACCGTGCGCCCAACGGTGCACCAGCAAATGGAAGAAAAAAATATGAAGAGATGTAATCCACTACAACTGCGCGGTTTCATTGCAGGCTTGTTGCTATCGGTTGTCCTGCCAGGTGTGGCAACCGCACAAGTGATCGGACAGGCCTTTCCGGCGATGACCGCGGAGACCATTGATGACGTTGAGATCACATTGCCCGGCGATGTCCAGGGCAAGTATACACTCGTTGGTCTCGCCTACTCGAAAAAATCGGAGTCGGAATTGAACTCCTGGTTCCAGCCTGTGTTCTCGAAATTCATTCAGCAAACCAACGGCCTGTTTTCGGGTTTCGGCTACGATGTCAACGTGTATTTTGTTCCGATGTTTACCGGAATCAATTCTGCAGCAAGCGGAACAGCCAAGCGAAAGGCCGCGAAGAACATTGACCCGCAGTTGCTGCCGTACATTTTGTTTTACAAAGGCGAATTGAAAAAGTACAAGAAGGCGCTCGATTTTGAGAAAAAGGACATTCCGTATTTTTTTGTGCTGGATCCTCAGGGAAAAATCGTCTACGCTACTTCCGGCCGGTACTCGGCGGCGAAAATGGAGGCCATTGAAAGCAACCTTGAATAGTTCCCTAACGAACAAATCCATTCATTGACCGATGTGCTGACAACCGGTTTCGGGGACTGGGCCCGACGCGTTTCTTACAACCATTTTTTGATTCCTCGTGTCTATTGCTGAGGAAGTGGTAGCTATATGAATCGGTGTTTCAGATTTTACTGGATTATTCTTGCCCTGTCATTCGCAGGCTGTGATTTTCAAGAGGACGAAGAACCTTCGTTGTTGATCTTCTCGAAGGACTTTGATTTCAGTACCGAGCAACACGACTGGATTCCGGGCTTTGCTGACTACCCGGCTGGTCCGGATGACTCTGCTCGGTTCGAACTACGCTACGCCTACAGAGGCCCCGAAGTGAACTCAATGCTCGCGAAAAGTTCGATCATGTTGTCCGGCAACAACCTCAACGGCGACCTATTCATGTACCTTAAGAAGAGGGTCAGTGGCCTGAAACCCAACACTGATTATACGATTACCTTCAGTGTCGAACTAGCGTCCAACCTGGATCTCGCACAATACAACGGGACCTCCGGATCCGTCTACCTGAAAGCCGGGGCCAGCTCGTTCGAACCCGAAAGTGTGGTCGCATCGGACACTTATGTGCTGAACATCGACAAGGGCAATCACGAACGCGCCGGTGAAGATATGGTGAATCTCGGCGACCTCATGGGCGCCGAAAACAGCAAGGGCTATACACTGATTACCCTTAGCAATACCCTGGCCAATCGCAGGTTTATTTCGCGGACCGATGCCGATGGTGTGCTCTGGCTGATTATCGGCACGGATTCAAATCTAAAAGGAACCACCTCTATCTATTACACCCGCATAAACGTCGTGTTCAGCGCTTCCTGATTTCTGCACGACAAAATAATTGTAATTCCCATCGAGGCGCCAAGAGGTAAAATGCGTATTTTGCCTATTATACCTCAAAACTTATGAAAATTAGATTTTTACTCACATGCTTCGTCGCGGTGTTGTTTGCTTTTTCAGCGAACGGGCAAGGATTTATGAACAAGCTGAAGCAAAAAGCAGAAGAGGCGGCATCAAAGGCTTTGGAAGACAAGGCTAAAGAAAAAGTCGGCATCACCGATGAGGATGAACACGAAAATGCCGGTCAATCGAGCGGCAGCAGTACCAGTCCGGAGAACAGAAACCGTCCTTCCAACAAGGGCGGTGGCGGCCTGGTGTCCACTCCACCGAATGTAAACCAAAACCTCAGCGATGCGGAGGCCGCCTACAAGGCAGGCAGCTATGGCGAGGCGCGCTATGCGGTTCAGCAAGCAATGCTCGGTGTGGAAATGGAAATCGGAAAGAAAGTGCTTGAGATGCTGCCATCCTCCGTTTCAGGGCTTGACAAGGTGGAGGAGTCCGACCAGGTGACGAGCACCGGATATGGTTGGGCGGGCCTTACGATCCACCGTGAATATCTGAAGGGCGATAAGGAACTTACCACGACCGTGGCCAACAATTCGGTTTGGATGTCTGCGGTAAACATGTACCTGGCCAACGGGGGCTATGCGCAGAGCACGAATGGTGAACAAAACTGGAAGCAGACAAAGGTGAAAGGCAACAGGGCGATTATCGAATACGACGACAACACCGGGTACAAGCTCAGCGTACCGCTCGGGCAAACGTCGCTGATCGTTTTTGAAGGCGTGAACTTTTCGAGCGAGCAGGATATGATGGCGGCAGCCAACGCCTTTGACATCGACGCGATCAAGAAAATGTTGGGTGAGAAATAATATGACAATACGAACGAACATGAAAAATATATTCTCCGTGATGATGCTTATGGCTTTTGGAACGATGGCCTTTGCACAGGATTTTAATAAAGACATTGGCACTGCACGCACCGCCTATGCCGCAGGGAATCTCGAAGATGCGCGGTTCGCCATGCAGCAGATGCTGAACGACCTCGATATGGCCATTGGAAGGGAAGTGCTGAAGATGCTTCCCACCAGGATGGGCAACGCGGCGTCGAATGCCGCCAACGACAACGTAACTGCGAACACAGGTTTGGCAGGAGTGATCATCCATCGTGACTACGGGACCGAATCAAAAAGATACGACCTCGACCTGATGAGCAATTCGCCGTTGATCGCGTCTGTCAACGCAATTCTCTCCATCCCGTTCCTCGGCAATTCAGGGGACGGTACCCAAAAGGTGATCAAAGTCGATGGCTATAAGGGTATGCTGCAAAAAACAGTGGACGAAGCAACAAAAAAGACGGATTACACTTTACAGATACCGATCGGGTCCACGTTGCTGACGTTCACCTGTCCCGATACGAGTGAGGCCGAGGTGATCCGTATGGCAAACACCATCCCCCTGTCGCAGATCACAAAGCTGATTCAATAACCAGTTGCCCGCGCGATTGCGCATTCAAAGCCGGCGTCGATCCTGACGCCGGCTCACTTTCGTTACAAGAACAGGTGATGGCTTAAAGCGCGTGATCGTATTCAAACACTTTTACGAAATCGGAGAGCTTGCGAAAACGGATATCGTTTTGCTTGATAAATTTCTCAACTTGTTCTTTTTTCCTGACTAATGTCAGCGCGTTTTCCCGGGAAACCGGAAGGAGTGTGCCGCTGCGAACATCCAAAAGATACTGCCGGTTAAGCGGTATAGGCTGCTTGAACGGCGTGAACTCCATATAGTCATAGGGGAGGCCCATGGTTTTGTGATTGAGAATCGTCACGCGGTCATTACCGTAAACATACTCGACAAACATCTCGCGATTCACCCTGTTGTTTAACGGAATGTTCAGTGTGAAAAATTTCCGGTACCGGTCTCTCCGCTCATCAAAGAAATAGAAGCACTTTACATCCTTTACCGAGAGCGTGAGCACATGATCACGGTCGAGTACCTGTAGCAGTCCCTCGGGTACCATTTGATTAAAACGCAAATCACAAGTGACTGTGTCGTTTGTTTCCAGCACCACCGTGCCACGCGTCCAATCGGGATAGAACGGAATCGGGGCATTGGGATTATTTTGTTGGGGAAGATTGAGCAGGGAGGCGCTGATGAGAACGGAGAAAAACAATGAGCTCATAGGTATAGATTCAGGCCAATAAAATAAACCATTATCCTGCTTGAATTTTATTGAAATCCACTACCGTTCTTACATCGGAGAGAAAACCCTGAAGACGAAGATCATTTCCTGCGAAGCGGCTAATTGATTCGCAATTCTGCTTTGAAGGCGCGCAGTTGATTGATCAGCGCCTGTTGCCATGTTACATCCGCATCCCACTTGGTACCGAGAAACATGTTGCCCGAGTCGATGTGTTTGAAATAGAATTTGTATACCATGGTATTGGCGGGGATATTTTTCAGGTGCGGCTGATCATCCGGATAGGTCACCGACACGATGGCGCTTTGTGATTTCGTACCGTCATATCCCAGGAGTTCTTGTGCGGCCTTGTCACGTGCATATACATATCGCAATACATAGTAGGAGCCACCCTGGCGGATTTGGGCCTCCGTAAGACCGGCGTCGGTCAACTTGTATTTGAAGGGATAGGCCTGCATGATTTCTTCAAGCTCGCGGTCCATTTCTTCATCGCCGAATTTTGGAACGGAAAGCGGATCGACTTTCAGATCGATCGCAAAGAATTCTGAGCGGCGTCCTCTGAAAACATTCAGGGGCATGGCCAGTTCCGGAAACTCGTTGATTAGCATGTTCTCACGGTCCAGTGAGCTGTTGGCTGTTCGGAAGAGGTGCTGCAACAGTGGCTCAAGCGCCTCTTCCTTTCGGTACCAGGCGGGCTGCCCGTCATTAAAAAGATTCGCGAGGTTATTATAGGCAGCGATGTACAGGCTGTACCCCTCACTGTCTTTGTCCAGCACGATGATGTGGCTGATCTCACGCCCGTTGAGGTATTGCGCCAGGGCGACGGAGGGGTCTCTGCCCGCGGCCAGAAAGTCGCTCTCGAGATAGATGACGGCATCGATGCCCGTGCGCTGGAAGTAACGTTGCAGCATGTCGAGTTCTTTCATCGGTGTTGAGTAGGGGTAAAAAACCACCGACCGGGTACTCAGCAGCTTTTCGGGGAGAACGGATCCGGGTGTAAGGCGTGCAAGCAGTTCCTGTTCACCTACTGGAATCTGTGCCTGGGCAGAAAGCGAAATAAAGACGAGCAACAACAACAATCTCACGTTCCGGATTTTGGTTTGAACGATAAGATGGGAATTGTATTTTGTATTGCAAAAACTTGTGCGGGAAATAGTCGCCGCTGGAGAAGGGCAAAGGCGATCAGCGCCAGGCGATTGCGTTTGTTTGAAGCGCCGGATACCCAGCGCGTTTTTTTACCAACAGTAGCTGAACCAGATGGCGGTTCCGATGAAACAGAGCAGCCAGATCAGGAGGGCAAGCCGCAACCGTCTAAGCAAACGATGTGTCGATTGCTTTTGTTCTTCACTTATACCGGTGGGCTTTTCCGACTGAAGGTTGTGCATGGGGTGGTGACAGTTTTACCGAGTAATAAACTGGTTTGTCGACCCAAAAGATGCCCTTTGAGGGCAAAAAGTTGCGCTGTATGCGCGAAATACCGCAGTTCGGGTGAGTAAGGGCGAAGGTTTCCTCCCCCCGGCAAAGGCGGCACTGCCATCGGAAAACGCTCCGCGACGATATGCGGAGTTTCAGCTACAAAAGTGCCGTATACTCCTCTGCATCAGCTGTTTCGGCTTGCTTCGGGCCCCTGCGCGATGGCCATTTGCACGCTGGACTCCGGAACCGATTTTGTATCATTTGAACCGTTTGAAAAAAAAGAGAACCAAATCCGAAAGATTTCGTACTTAAAAAAGCGCGACCCGGGAGGGTAGACCGACAAAGAGACAAAAGGTCAATAAGGCTTTTTGCCTGATTTTTGATATACACGTCACAACAATTAGATTAAAATCATACAGTTATGAGAAGAATCGGATCAATATTTATCGCTGCCGTTCTAGGTAGTCTCATTACAGTAGTCACTATGCAGTGGCTGGGAACCAATGACAAAAAGGTACAGGTCAATTATACGAACAGCATACCGCTCAGCAAGGTGGCCTATACCATGGGTGAAGACGGGAAAGCCGTCGTCCTCGACTTTACTGTTGCTGCGGAGATGGTGATGCCGGCTGTTGTCCACATCCGTTCAACCTATACCGGTCCCGCGCGGCCGCGCTACGAAATTCCAGAGGCCTTCCGTGATTTCTTTGGTCCGATGATTCCGCCGCAGCAGGCACCGCGCGAATCGCAGGCAGCAGGGTCCGGAGTGATCATTAATTCCGATGGATACATTGTCACCAACAACCACGTCGTCAAGGACGCGGCTGAAGTGGAGGTGGCGCTGTATGATGGCAGAGTATATCCGGCAAAGCTTGTTGGAACGGACCCCGACACTGACATCGCTGTCATTAAGATCGAGGAGAAGGACCTTCCGTTTTTATCGTTTGTCGATTCAAACAAGGCGAAGGTAGGGGAGTGGGTGTTGGCTGTAGGCAACCCGTTCAATCTGAACTCAACAGTTACGGCGGGCATCATCAGTGCCAAAGGCAGGAGCATCAACATTCTGCAGCGGTACACGGACCAGGGCAGTACAGCCATCGAGTCGTTTATTCAGACCGATGCCGCCATTAACCCCGGGAACAGTGGTGGTGCGCTCGTCAATTTACAGGGAGGCCTGCTTGGCATCAATACCGCCATTGCAAGTCCGACAGGGGCCTATTCGGGATACGGCTTCGCAGTGCCTTCGAACATCGCGAGCAAAGTCGTGGAGGATCTCATCGAGTACGGCGTTGTACAGCGGGGATGGCTGGGTGTTTCGATCACCTCTGTGAACCAGCAATTGGCTAAGGAAAAGGACCTTGATGTAACGCATGGGGCGTTGATCGCCGCCTTTGCAAATGAGAGCTCAGCGAAGGAATCGGGCCTCAAGGAAGGCGATGTTGTTGTTAAAATTGATGATAAAAAAATTGAATCAAACACCGATTTAATTGAGTATATTGGAACCCGCCGGCCGGGCGACAAGGTGAAAATCACCGTAAACCGGGATGGTAAAGAGCATACTTACCCGGTGGTACTTAAAACCCGGGAGGGGAAAGTCGGTCCTGTCAGACCCGAAGACCGCGATGTGGTGGCCGCGCTTGGCATGGAATTGGAAGAAGTGGACGACGCGGTACTCGATAATTTGGGTCTTGACCATGGCATTCAGGTAACATCGTTGGACAACGGAAAACTGACGCGATATACTGATATCCGGGCAGGATTTATTATCACCAAAGTAAATGACAGGCCGGTCACATCCGTTACGGAGTTCAAGCAAATTGTGGAGAACAAGAGAACGGGAGAGTTGATTATCCTTTCAGGCGTATATAAGGACAGCCCGAACAGCGAATTCAACTATGCATTCAGAAAGTGAAATTGGTTTTGAAATATGAGAAGACTGTTTAGAAAAGGCGACCATGTTCGAACTAAAGATGGTAAGGTGATGGAGGTTTTGAAGTACATCAAGAAGAACCTCGTAGAAGTGATGTGGTTCGATCTTGAAAAGAAAGAACCCAGAAAGAACACAATACGGGAAGACAAGCTGAAAGCAGCATAAGTATGCGGCCTTCATTGGCCGCATACTTTCTTTTTAACCCCGAACGCGAACAAACGTCCTGATTTTTTGGTTAGGATCGATAAAGTACTGCCCTGAAAAAGTTTGATATCCCTGCTTACTACCGGTCGTCACTGACTGGCCGCATAAAAGAGATGCGTCGGCTGAAAGACCTGCGTAAACAGGATTTTTCTCCTACGGAACTTGATTTCGGCCCGGTCGTCTTTTACCTCGCCCGCCACTTCGGTTTTTGCTATGGCGTAGAGAACGCCATAGAGATCAGCTACCGGGCGCTTGAAGAAAATGCAGATAAGCGGGTCTTCCTGTTGAGTCAAATGATTCACAATCCCGAAGTAAACGACGACCTCCAGCACCGGGGCATCAAGTTTATTATGGATACGGATGGGCGCCAGTTCATTCCCTGGGAAGAGATACAAGCGGACGACGTTGTCATCATTCCTGCCTTCGGTACAACACTTGAAATCGAAAACCTTTTACTGGACAAAGGCGTCGCGGTGGAAAAGTACAACACAACGTGCCCATTCGTCGAGAAGGTGTGGAACCGCGCGCAAAAGCTCGGCAATGAACAGTTCACCATTATCATCCACGGCAAACCCGGCCATGAAGAAACACGCGCTACTTTTTCGCACAGCGCCAAAGGGGCGCCCTCACTGATCGTTCGTGATATCGAGGAGGCGAAAAGTGTCGGCGCATTTATCCTTGGGGATTTGTCTCGGGCAGATTTTCTCGAAAAATTCAGGGGCAAGGTATCGGATGGTTTCGATCCGGAACGCGATCTTGTACGGGTTGGCGTGGTCAACCAGACGACGATGCTCGCTACCGAAACACAAGCCATTGCGGATTACTTTCGCGATGTGATGCTCACCAGGTACGGTACGGAAGCAATAAAAGATCATTTTGCAGACACGCGCGATACTCTGTGTTACGCTACCAACGACAATCAGGAGGCTACTTACGAACTACTTCAAACCGGTGCCGACCTCGCGGTGGTCGTCGGCGGCTACAACAGCTCCAATACTTCACACATCGTAGAACTGTGCGCACGGCAGTTTCCAACTTACTTCATCAATTCCGAAAACGAAATCAAATCGGCTGAAGAGATTCACCACTTTGACTATCCCAACAAGGTAAAGCGTGTGACGCAGTCATTCCTTCCAGGCAAATCTCCTGTACGCATCGTGCTTACCAGCGGCGCTTCCTGCCCGGACACCCTCGTCGATCGGGTAATGTTGCGACTGCTTGACTTTTTCCCCGAAGCAAAGTCTGTTTCATCGCTCGTAGAGGAATGGTAAGCGGACGTCTTCTCCGGGTTGAAGTTCGTGGAACTTGTGTTTATTTCATTCGCTTTTTCTTATAGGTTTGCATCATGAGATTGAAAATCACCCTGGCACTGCTGCACATGTCCGTGCTGTCAGTGATGGCGCAAGAGACCAGGCGCGACTCGACCTACCTTCTTCGGGAAATTGTTATTGAAGCTTATGAAATGGATCGGCAGTTGGATGAGGTTCCCGCCTCGGTCGGAACATTGAACCAGCATGACCTTCTGCGCTACAGCAATACATCGATTCTCCCGGCAGTAAACCTCGTTCCGGGTGTGCGCATGGAAGAGCGGTCGCCAGGCAGTTACCGGTTTTCGATTCGCGGAAGTTCCCTTCGCTCGCCGTTTGGCGTACGCAACGTAAAGGCCTACTGGAACGGATTGCCCTTCACCGACGGCGGTGGGAATACCTATCTCAACCTTTTTGACTTCAGCGCTTTTGGCTCGATGGAAATTATCAAAGGTCCCGGTGGAAGCCTGTATGGAGCGGGCACCGGTGGGGTGCTCCTGATGAGAAGTCCTGAAGTCACCGGAAACAACCTCCAGGCGTCCGCCACCTTTGGGAGCTATGGCCTGCAACGATACCTGATAGGCGGCCAGTTAATGAATGAAAAGCATGCGGCGAATATTCAGTTCGCACACCATCAATCAGATGGCTACCGTCAGCAGACGGCATTGCAAAGGACGGCACTGAACGCGGATGTTACTTCTTCCATTGGCCGCAAGGGAACGTTGACCTCTACGCTGATGCTGTCGAAGCTCTTTTACGAAACGCCGGGCGGCTTGAACAAGGCACAGTTTGAAGAGGATCCGCGCCAGGCTCGGCCACCGTCGACCTCCCTTGGCGCGGTTGAAGCGAACGCGGCCGTGGAAAACAAGACCATCTTTGGCGGCTTTCTTTACGATCACGAATGGGACAACCGATGGTCCACAACGGCGGGGGTATACGGTGGCTTTTCGGCGTTTCAAAATCCCACCATCAGAAACTATGAGGCGCGCGACGAGACCAACGTAGGCTTGCGCACCCATACGACCTACAGGATGTTCCGCAATCAATCGTCGACAGGTGGCAAGATCACCCTGGGAGGAGAATATCAATATCTGCATTCCCCCATCGACGTATACGACAATGACGGCGTGGGCAACCCGGCCGCCGTTCAGGTGCGCGACGAAGTGTCGTCGTCAAGCGGACTCGTATTTGCACAGGGCGACATTGAATTGCCCAACGGATTTTTCATTACAGCCGGGGCAAGCTTGAATTTCCTGACATACGACTTTCTGAGAGTGGAGCCCGCTCCGGAGGTCGCCCAGAAGCGGACGTTTGATGCAGTGGTATCTCCGCGCCTGGCATTGCTGAAGAAGTTTTCCGAATCCCTGTCGTTGTTTGCCAGCTATAGCGATGGCTTCTCGCCTCCGTCACTTGCGGAAGTACGGCCTTCTACGAATACGTTCAGCAACACGCTTAAGGCGGAAAGTGGAAACAACCTGGAAGCGGGTGCACGCGGTAGCCTTTGGGGTGAGCGGTTTGCGTACGATGTGGTGATCTATGATTTCCGTTTGCGGAACACGATTGTGGTACAGCGCAATGAAGAAGGCGCTGACTACTTTATCAACGCGGGCAGGACGTCGCAACGCGGTGTGGAAGCGATGTTGTCCTATAGCGTAAGCAACGCGACTGGATTCCTTTCCGATTTCAAACTGTGGACAAGCTACGCCTACCAGCACTATCGCTTCAAAGATTACGTGGTGTTGGACACCGACTATTCAGGGAACGCGCTAACAGGTATTGCACCGCGGATATTTTCAGGAGGCGTAGATGCGGTGTTCAGGAACGCATTTTCAGCAGATGTGACGTTGAACTACGTGGGTGAAATGCCTCTCAACGATGCCAACACGGATTTTGCGGAATCGTATGTACTGCTGGGTATGCGCGCAGGATGGAAGTCCGCTTTGCGCGGAACACATCGCTTTGAAGTGTTTGCAGGTGTAGACAACGTTCTCGATGAAGTGTACAGCCTCGGCAACGATCTCAATGCTTTCGGTGGCCGGTATTACAATGCCGCGATGCCAAGAAACTATTATGCCGGTGTAAGCATTGTGCTTCAATCTCAAAAGTGACGCATGCTGACTTCTCTTCCGGCGCCGATCGCAGAAGAACTTGAAGTGCACGTTGGCACGTTGAAGGAGTTCTCGGCAACGGGGGGAGGCTGTATCAATCCTGGCGGAAAGCTTGTGACGACCTCGGGTGTCTTCTTCCTGAAGTGGAATGATGCCAAGAGATTTCCCGGGATGTTTGCCGTTGAGGCGGACGGGCTCGAAATGCTAAGGAGACCGGGCGCTTTGTACGTTCCCAACGTAGTGCATTCCGGACGTGCAGGCATGTTCCAGTTCCTGTTGCTGGAGTTCATCAGTCAAAGTGTGAGAAGGGAGAACTACTGGGACGAATTCGGCAGGAGCCTCGCGCAGCTACACCAACAATCATCGACGCAATACGGTCTTGATCAAGACAACTATATCGGTTCGCTCCGTCAAAAGAACACCCTGACGTCTTCCTGGATACGCTTTTTCATCGATGCACGCTTGCGGCCCCAATTGCAGACAGGTCTTGAGCGCAGGAGTATTGACTACACGCTGACGGCGAAATTTGAAGCGTTGTTCGAAAAGCTCCCTTCCCTTCTGCCGGAGGAGCGCCCTTCCCTTCTGCACGGGGATCTGTGGAGCGGCAATTTGATGACAACCTCCGCCGGACGACCCTGCCTGATCGACCCGGCTGTATATTTCGGCCACCGCGAAGTAGACCTGGCGATGACGCAATTATTCGGCGGGTTTGACGATCGGTTTTTCGACGCCTATAACGAATGCTATCCACTGATCACCGGGTATGAGGATCGGCTTCCACTCTACAATTTGTACCCCCTGCTTGTACATGTAAACCTTTTTGGCGGAGGGTACAAGGCCCAGGTCGAACAGGTGCTGAAGCAATTTGTCGGGTAGGGAGGTATGGAAGGTGACT
>CAYMWA010000010.1:34207-42726 GCA_964393795.1 uncultured Roseivirgaceae bacterium | reverse complement strand
ACATCGTCTTGGCGATGGTACCTGATGCACCGCCAACCTTGAAAAAGTTGGCCGCCACCTCCTGCCCTGCGCCGATTTCCGCAAAAGATCCGTAAATAGCTTTGCTTAAGTTGATTCGAAGTGCCTTCTCCTGTGTGGTCAGTTTCCTGTATTGATCCATTAGCATACTGTTGCCTCAGTTTAACGGTTAGACCCTGCTCCTGGTTTACGGGTTACATGACGTGCCCGCAACAATTTACGGCGAGCCTCACTGCCCTGCATCCGATAACAGTACCAAAAACAGGCGTCATAAGTTGCCCGGGTACTTGATGTGCGGAGATTCGCAAAATCGCTGCCAAAAATGGTGGCCTCCGCAAGCGAGCGCCGACCCGCAACCGCCGTGCGAACTGCTAATGGTTGACAGGAGTCATATCCTCTTTCAACGCCCTCCTCAGGATTTTGCCGACATTCGTCTTGGGCAGCTCCTTCTTGAATTCCACGTATCGTGGTAACTTGTACTTGGTAAGGTTTTCACGGCAATAGGCGAGCAGTTCGCCTTCGGTAAGCGACTCGTCGCGTTTAACGACGAAAATCTTTATCGCCTCGCCCGATTTCTCATCCGGGACGCCCACGGCTGCAGCTTCCAGCACCTTAGGGTGTCCGGCTACCACATTTTCAATCTCATTCGGAAACACGTTGAATCCTGAAACCATGATCATGTCCTTTTTGCGATCGATGATTTTGAAGAATCCATCGGCATCCATCCGACCGATGTCGCCTGTCTTGAACCAGCCACCCGGCCAAAAGACACCTTCGTTGTCGTGCTGCCAGTAACCATTCATCACTTGCGGACCGCGCGCGCAAATTTCGCCCGGCTCACCCTGCGGAACCTGGTTGCCGTTGTCGTCGAAAACAGCGACTTCCGTACTCGGCATCGGCACACCAATCGTTCCCGGCTTGAAATTTCCGTCAAGCGGATTACAACATAAAACCGGCGATGTTTCACTCAGCCCGTACCCTTCGAGCAGCGGCTTTCCGGTCACCGACTCCCACCGCTTGGCCACGGCATCCTGAACGGCCATACCCCCTCCGATAGCGCCCTTTAACCCGGAAAAGTCAAGATCTTTGAAACCGGGCGTGTTCAGCAGACCATTGAACAGTGTGTTGACGCCCGTCATGATGGTAAACCGATGCTTTCGAAGTTCTTTGACGAACCCCTTCATATCGCGTGGATTGGTAATGAGCACGTTCTTTACACCCGTGCTGAACATTAGAAGACCATTTACGCTCAGGGCAAAAATGTGGTACATCGGAATGGCCGTGATAATGACGTCTTCCCCGCTACCCGCGCTTAGATAGGGATGAAACCAGTGAACCACCATCGTGTTGTGGTTGACGAGGTTCCCATGAGACAACTGTGCGCCTTTCGATACGCCCGTCGTTCCGCCGGTGTACTGGAGCACGGCAATGTCGTCGCTGGTCACCGACGGTTTGTCCAGTGAAAGTGAACGTCCGGTCTTCAGCGCATGGTTGAAGGCGACGGCTCCTGGAAGCTTATACGGCGGAACCAGTTTCTTTACCTTTTTTACGACAAAGTTGACCAACATGCCCTTCAGCGCGCCGAGCATATCCCCCATTTCCGTGACAATGACGTGGCGTATCTGCGTCTGGGAGATGATTTTCTCCAGATGGCTGGCAAAATTGGAGACGATCACAATTGCCACTGCTCCGGAATCCTTAAACTGATGCTCCATTTCACGTGGCGTGTACAGCGGATTGGTGTTAACGACGATCAAACCGGCGCGGAGGGCACCAAAGAAGGCAATGGGGAATTGCAAAAGATTGGGCATCTGGATGGCGATGCGGTCGCCTTTTTTCAGACCGGCCACCTGCTGCAAATAGGCAGCAAAATCGCGCGAAAGTTTGTCCACCTGGTCATAAGTGAGACGCACGCCCATGTTCTCAAAGGCAACCTTGGTGCGGTACTGGTCACAGCTCGCTTCAAAAAGATGAACTAGCGACTGGTAGACATCGGGTTGTATTTCAGGCGGTACACCTTCGGGATAAAACCTGAGCCAGGGAAATGCTTTCATAATGGTACAACGTTTTGAACAGCCTTTGTGAACGGCGTTCGTGCAGGCTTATTTTACTAAAAACCTTTCTCCAAAGCAAACGATTGTTTATCAGCAAATCAATATCTGACTGGAAATCCGGCAATAAAAAAACCCACCTTCCGATCCCTATCGAAAAAGTGGGTTAGCTCTGAATAACTCATTAACCTAAACTGAGCTGCTGTAGAGGGAGGGCTCGAACCTCCACGGGGAAGTTAGCATCAGGACATAAGAAAACTTTAGTGGTCAACCCATTATCCTGTGTTTATCCCTGGCTCCCCACCCCCGAGACAGGAGGGTATGTCTGCCAAATTTCATCACCCTACAATTTTAAAGAACGGTACTTTTGCTGCACGGCGGCAGCGGTCTCAACTTTTGCTGTAGGGGGAGGGTTCGAACCTCCACGGAGCGGTTAGTTTATCCGACTATCCCGAGCTTAATTGTGCTATTAAGATCGGGCACATCGGATAACTTTATCCCTTATCTCCACCCCCGAGACAGGAGGGCATGTCTGCCAGTTTCAACACCCTACAATGTGCTGTTCATTGTAAATTACGCAACAAAGTAACCACTTTATGGCTACACGGAGCAACAAAGACAGTAAAACATTATATTATTTTCAATACACATTCGTATTTTTGCATTTCAACTAAAAACCATTTTCTGATATGGCCGAAAATTTGAAAATTGACAATGTCGACCTGAAGATACTGGAGGTCCTGATGCAGGATGCAAAGAAGCCCTACACCGAAGTAGCGAAAAAAGCGTTTGTATCCGGCGGTACGGTACACGTGCGCATGAGCAAGATGGAGGAAGCGGGCATCGTCGAAAAGACGACACTGAAAGTGAACTACGCCAAACTCGGCTACGACATCACCGCGTTCATCGGCATATTTCTTCAAAAAAGCGCGCTTTACGAGCAGGTAATGAATGCGCTAAAGAACATCCACGAGGTAGTCAGCATCCACTATACTACCGGCAATTACAGTATGTTTGTGAAAATTCATTGCAAAGACACCAGCCACCTGAAAACCGTGTTACATGACAAGATTCAACAGATTGAGGGAATTGAGCGAACCGAGACAATGATTTCCCTTGAGGAGAGTCTTGACCGGAGCCTGAACCTGGCGTTGTGAGGTGACGGCATTGGATATTCACCGCGAAGACCGGAGGGCGCAGAGCGGTTTTTGGGAATCTTTGCGAACTTCGCTTACGTGAGGGAAAAGTCCTTTAATAGCGTTAAAAAGAACCATTCAATCGACATTTTGTTATAGATTTGTGTATTAATTAAAATTAGTCTAAATAGGCTGCCATGAGCAAAGAAAACCAGGTACTTACAGAACTGACCTCAAAGGAGTACGAGCATGGTTGGAGCATAGACCTTGAATCGGATTCAGCGCCGAAGGGCCTGAATGAGGATATTATCAGATTTATTTCTGCCAAAAAGAACGAGCCGGAATGGCTTCTTGAGTGGCGCTTGAAAGCGTATCGCCAATGGACGAAGATGAAGGAGCCGAAGTGGCCCAACGTCACTTATCCCCCCATTGACTACCAGGATGTCATCTATTATTCGGCGCCCAAAAAGGCCCAGGCCAAGAGCATGGATGAAGTTGACCCTGAACTCATCAAAACCTTTGAAAAACTCGGCATTTCCCTAACCGAGCAGAAGCGGCTGACTGGTGTTGCCGTCGATGCCGTCATTGACAGCGTTTCGGTGGCCACGACGTTCAAAGAAACCCTGGCAGAGCTCGGAATTATCTTCTGCTCCTTCGGAGAAGCGGTGCAAAAGCACCCGGAGCTTGTTCGGAAATACATGGGATCTGTCGTGCCGATCAGCGACAACTACTTCGCAGCGCTGAACTCCGCGGTGTTCACCGACGGGTCGTTCTGCTATATACCCAAAGGCGTGCGTTGCCCGATGGAGCTTTCGACCTATTTCCGGATCAATGCGGCAAATACCGGCCAGTTTGAGCGGACGCTGATTGTCGCTGACGAGGGATCGCAGGTTAGCTACCTGGAAGGGTGTACTGCTCCCCAGCGGGATGAAAATCAGTTACACGCGGCTGTCGTGGAAATCTACGCGATGAAAAACGCCAAGGTGAAATACTCGACGGTCCAAAACTGGTATCCTGGCGATGAGAACGGCCAGGGCGGTATTTACAACTTTGTCACCAAGCGTGGGCTTTGCGCGGGCGACAGTTCAAAAATCTCCTGGACACAGGTCGAAACTGGCGCCGCCATCACCTGGAAGTACCCTTCGTGCATTCTTAAAGGAGACAACTCTATTGGCGAGTTTTACTCGGTTGCCGTTACCAACAACTTCCAGCAGGCGGACACAGGCACCAAGATGATTCATCTTGGCAAGAACACCAAGTCGCGAATCGTATCAAAAGGTATTTCTGCTGGCCAGTCACAGAACAGCTACCGCGGGCAGGTACACGTGCATAAACGCGCGACCAATGCGCGGAACTTTTCCCAGTGTGACTCACTGTTGATGGGTGATAAATGCGGGGCACACACGTTCCCGTACATCGACGTGGAAAACAACACCGCACAGATCGAGCACGAGGCGACGACCTCGAAAATCGGGGAAGACCAGATCTTTTACTGCATGCAGCGCGGAATTGATCAGGAAGCTGCCGTCGCGTTGATTGTGAACGGCTATGCCAAGGAGGTACTGAATCAACTTCCGATGGAGTTTGCCGTTGAGGCACAAAAACTTCTGGCCCTGACGCTGGAAGGCAGTGTCGGATAAAGACTAAATCGGATAAAGACTAAAGGTGAGGCCGACGGTTTGGCGGAACGACCAGCCTGAATACATGAATTTTTGATCCCTACACAGATGTTAACCATTACAAACCTACAAGCAAAAATAGAAGACAATCAGATCCTGAACGGCATTAATCTGCAGGTGAAAGCGGGTGAGGTCCATGCGATCATGGGACCCAACGGTTCCGGAAAGAGCACACTTGCATCCGTTCTCGCCGGCCGTGAAGCCTTTGAAGTAACGGCAGGCGAAGCGACTTTTCTCGGTAAAGACCTGCTCGAAATGGCGCCTGAGGAACGCGCCCGCGAAGGAATTTTTATGGCGTTTCAGTATCCGGTAGAGATACCCGGTGTCAGCACCATCAACTTTATGAAGTCCGCTGTCAACCAGATCCGCGTTCATCGCGGACAGCAGCCTCTGGATGCGGTCTCATTCCTCGGACTGATGAAGGAAAAAATGAAGCTGGTCGAAATTGACCAGTCGCTCCTCAACAGGGCTCTGAATGAAGGATTCTCTGGCGGAGAAAAGAAACGCAACGAAATTTTTCAGATGGCCATGCTGGATCCCAAACTGGCCATTCTTGATGAAACCGATTCAGGGCTAGACATTGACGCCTTGCGCATCGTATCCAATGGTGTCAACAAACTGCGAAACCAGAACAATGCCATCATCGTAGTGACCCACTACCAACGTCTTCTGGAGTATATCGTACCCGACTTCGTGCACGTCCTCTACAAAGGCAGGATCGTGAAGTCCGGCACCAAGGAACTCGCCCTCGAACTGGAGGCGAAAGGCTACGATTGGATAAAAGAAGAGGTTGGAGTGTAGGTGTTTATTGGGCGTTAGGCATTAGGCATTAGGCATTAGGGATTGGGCATTAGGCATTAGGGATTGGGCATTAGGGCATTAGGGCATTGGGCATTAGAGACAGCACGGACAAGGCCGGCATTGATGGTGTACACCTTCCCGATTGTCAACTGTCAACTGTCAACTGTCAACTGTCAATTGTCTATTATCTATGGCGCAGAGTAATTAGTAATTCGTAACTCGTATTTCACAAATGGATCTTACAACAACACAAAGCAGTATCGACACGAAAGTGGCCGGGTTCATTCAGCGCGGGATGGGCAACGTGAACGACGCTGTGAGGATGGCTGCATTGGAGCATTTCAAGGCACTCGGCCTTCCGGTAAAAACCGAGGAATATAAACACACACCCATCACACGGGCACTGGATAAGAATTTTACTTTTGACAGCGTCACCACCGAACCGGTCATCAAAGACATCCATCAGTTTTTGATTCCTGATGTGGAGGCCAATATTCTGGTATTCGTCAACGGTGTCTATTCAGCGGAACATTCGACGATTCAGTCGCCTGCAAGCGAAGTGCAGGTGCAGAGTCTCCAGGAGGCACTTAATGCAAAGAATGTCACAGCCGTCGAGCACTTCAATCAGCATATCAACACAAAGGCCGACGCCTTTGCTGCGTGGAACACGGCAGACTGGAAAGCCGGATTGTTTATCCACGTACCAGACGACAGCGTGGTGGAGAAGCCGTTCATCATTCATTATATCAATGATGCTTCCACAAGTGAGGTGATCGCAACCAACCGCAATCTTATTGTTATTGGAAAGAACAGCCTGATCACCATTGTAGAAAAATTCGACTCGGTTGGTCCGGGCAATCACTTCACCAACCTGGTCAACGAGGTTGCCGTAGAGGAGCACGGCCGAATGGAATACTACACTTTCCAGAACGATAAGGGGAACCGTTTTCAGTACACCCACACCGAAATCCATCAGAAACGATCCAGCTATGTGAATACCTACACGTTTGATCTTCACGGCAGGATGCTTCGCACCAACCTCAACCTGATCATCGACGGTGAAGAGATCGAATCGCACATGTATGGACTGTACCTTCTTACAGGAAATACCCTTTCCGACAACCATACCATCGTCGATCACAAGAAGCCGAACTCGTTGACGAATGAATTGTACAAAGGTGTGATGGACGAGCGTTCGGCAGGCGTGTTCAACGGAAAAATATACGTCAGACCAAACGCACAAAAAACGAACGCATTCCAATCCAACCGCAATATACTGTTGTCGGAGACGGCGACTGTGAATACCAAACCGCAGCTTGAGATCTGGGCGGACGATGTCAAATGTTCCCACGGTTGCACAACCGGGCAACTGGATGAGGAAGCGCTGTTTTATCTCAGAACCCGCGGCATCGACAAGGAAACTGCGCGAGCCATGATGCTCTATGCTTTTGCGCGAGAGGTTTCCGAGAAAATCCCTCATGGAGGTCTTCGGGCATACGCCGACAAGGCAATAACGGAAAGGCTGCACAGCAATTTTTAATATGGAGACAGTTCAAAAACCAGGCATCAAGGCTATCGATGTCGAAAAAGTCAGGGCCGAATTCCCTATTTTACATCAGCAAGTCAATGGCCGTGACCTCGTTTACTTTGACAATGCGGCTACTAACCAAAAACCGAAGCGTGTTATTGACGCATTGGTCGAATACTACTCCGGTTACAACGCCAACATTCACCGCGGCATCCACACGCTGGCTGAAAAAGCCACGCGCGCCTACGAGCAGACGCGGGAAGCGATGAAGTCCTTCATCAATGCCTCATCGACGGAGGAAATTATTTTTACGCGGGGTGTGACGGAAAGCATCAACCTGGTAGCCGCCTCTTTTGGCAAGACATTCGTCGGTGCGGGTGACGAGGTTATCGTATCGACGCTGGAACACCACTCGAACATCGTTCCATGGCAATTTGTGTGCGAAGCAAACGGCGCCACACTGAAAGTGATTCCGGTAAACCGCGAAGGGGAACTGGATATGGAAGTGTTCAAGCAGTACCTGTCGTCCAAAACCAGAATTGTCGCTGTTAATCACGCGTCTAACAGTCTTGGCACCATCAATCCCGTTAAGGAAATAGTTGCCCTCGCCCATGAGGCGGGCGCAGTCGTTCTGATTGACGGCGCGCAGGCAGGCGCCCATATTCCATTGGATATGCAGGAGCTCGACTGCGACTTCTACTGCCTGTCCTCTCACAAGATGTACGGGCCAACAGGTGCCGGCATCCTTTATGGAAAAAAAGCGCTGCTTGAAAAGATGCCTCCCTATCATGGAGGGGGCGAGATGATCAAGGAAGTGCGCTTCGAAAAGACGACTTACAACGACCTGCCGTACAAGTTCGAGGCTGGTACACCCAACATTGCCGATGTGATCGCCTACCGCAAGGCGCTAGAATTTATTAGCGAACTCGGCCACGAGAACATTGCCGCTCATGAGCACGAGTTACTGATGTATGCAACCGAACAAATAGCACGCCTTGACGCCGTTACCCAGGTAGGGAGCGCCGCCAACAAAGTAGGTGTGCTCTCCTTTACCGTGAAGGGCATTCACCACTTCGACATCGGACAGATGCTTGACGCGCGCGGCATAGCTGTCCGCACAGGACACCATTGCACGCAACCGCTCATGGACTGCTACGGCATTGAAGGAACCGTTCGTGCATCTTTTGCCGTTTATAATACGAAGAACGAAATCGATCAGCTGGTGGAAGGTTTGGAAAGAATCATTAACTTCATGAAAAAATAAAACCCTCAACACCATGAAAAACGAAGAAAGAATTATCGAACT
>CAYMWA010000010.1:25536-34107 GCA_964393795.1 uncultured Roseivirgaceae bacterium | reverse complement strand
TACAAATGACGATAAACGAGATCCAGGACGAGATCATCAACGACTTTTCGCTGCTCGATGGAGACATGGAAATGACCGTCTTCTACATCATGGAGCTGGGTCAGAAGCTTCCTGAGATGCCCGAAGAGGACAAAACGGAAGATAATATCGTAAAGGGGTGCCAGTCAAAAGTGTGGCTGACCGCGGCGCTCGAAAACAACCGGCTTCAGTTCACAGGCGACAGTAACACGGCCATCACCAAGGGCCTTGTCAGTCTGCTTGTCAGGATTTTCAATGGCCAGACACCCGACGAGATTCTTCAGGCGGATTTATATTTTACGAAACGCATCGGAATGGACCGGTTTATTGGCACACAGCGATCGAACGGTTTTGCCGCGATGATCAAGCAAATGAAATTGTACGCGCTTGCGTTTAAGACAAAAACTGAAGTAAGATCATGACAGAAGAGGTTTCCAATAACGAACAAAAAGCTGCTGCAGTGGCCATTCCTGATCTCCAGGAAAAGGTTTTGCAGACGATCAAGACGGTATACGACCCGGAAATTCCCGTGGACGTGTATGAACTTGGCCTGATTTACGAAATCAGCGTATACCCTGTGAACAACGTATACGTGTTGATGACGCTCACCTCTCCCTCCTGTCCTTCAGCGGAGGCAATCCCCAGCGAAGTGGAAGAAAAACTTCGGTCGATCGAAGGCATCAATGAGGTGAAAGTGGAAGTCACTTTCGATCCTCCCTACTCACAGGAGATGATGAGCGACGCAGCGAAGCTGGAGCTTGGCTTTATGTAGATGTTAGCTGTTGGCGATTGGCTGTTGGCGATTGGCTTTTGGCGGAATCCAGCCAAAGACCAAAAGCCAACAGCCAACAGCCACAAATGAATTAGAGAACACATCAATTAAATACCAACAAACATGTATCCTGAACAACTCGTTGCCCCCATGCGTACCGATCTGACAAGTGCGGGGTTTAAAGAACTGAAGACTCCGGAAGCGGTGGATAGCGAATTAAAAGATCAGAAGGGCACCACACTCCTGGTGATCAACTCGGTTTGCGGATGTGCGGCCGGTGCTGCTCGCCCGGGAATCAAATGGGCCCTGCAAAACTCGGACAAGAAGCCAGGTGTACTCGCAACGGTATTTGCAGGCGTCGACATGGAAGCCGTGGCAAAAGCGCGCGAATATACCCTTCCCTATCCCCCATCCTCACCCTCTATTGCACTCTTTAAGGACGGTGAACTGGTTCACTTCGTTGAACGTCACCACATTGAAGGCAGAAATGCACAAATGATTGGCGAACACCTGGTATCGGTGTTCGAAGAGTATTGCTAAGGAGTCCTATGCCTGCCAGGCGCTTCATTCACCTGGCAGGCTATATTTTCTTTGCCGGCCCACCCGTGAATTGTCCAATCACGTCGCCCCGATTCTCAACACCAGCCGAGTTTAAAAACTGAATTTTGAAAGGAACTCCGTCAGGTCTTCTTTCAGTGTCCGTGAGTTCCTGATCTGAAGGGTATCGGTCACCAGCGGGTTCACCTTCACATTAAGTTCATGCAGGCGCAGGTGCTGATTAACGAAAATAAACTCCAGCTCCGGAATCAACTCCTTTAGAACGTCGACAATGTCGAGCACCTTAAGATTCTTTTCCACCACATTGTAGACATCGCTGGGAAGGTCGGCGTTGAGCAGGTTATTCAAGGCCTTCGCCAACATCTCAATGTGTATGAACGTGCGCGACTGCTTTCCATCGCCGTGAATGGTCACAAGCCGGTTGAAATTCGCTTCGAAGATAAACTTGTTGATGACGGCATCGAAGCGCATGCTTTTACTATAGCCGTACACATTGCCACACCGCATGATATACGTGTCGATCTTGCCGATAAGCCGACGCACATGCTCTTCACCACGCAGCTTGGACACCGCATAAAACGTCTGTGGATCCGGCGGCTTATCCTCGTGTGCGGGAATTTTCGAAGAGCCATACACACCGGTACTACTGGTGTATATAAACCGTTTCACATCGCTGGCTTCAACAGCATAAACGAGCTCGGCCGTACCCCAGTGATTAACCTGTTCATAGGCATGGGCATCGGCATTCGCGAAAGGTGTTGTCACCTTCGCTGCCATATGGTACACCACATCAACGCCGTTAAGATGTTTCTTCAGTGCGCGTGAGTCGAGAAGCTCGCCTTTGACAAACGAAATCTTCCTGTGCTTCTGGAGACGTAGTCCGAGGAACAGGTTGAAGTTCGGGCGGCTCAGGTTGTCGTAAATAACTACCTGATCTACGAGTGGGTTCTTGACTAATTGAGTGACAAGTTCGGTGCCGATGTAGCCGGCACCTCCGGTTACGAGGACTTTCATTAATGGTAAATCGTGAATAATGAGTGGTGAGTGCGTTGTTTCATTTGCCTTTTATCCATTTCGTACACCTGTTTCGAATGCGGGCGGCAAATTAGTGATTCTGGTGAATTTTGACTGCTGCCATTAGCCGTTTTTATTTCCCGATGAGATCGGTATGCAAGCCGCATTCGACCTTGTTCAATCCAAACCAGCGTGCTTCTCGCTCCTGCATCTCGGGATCCAGCTTGCGCGTACACGGCTCACATCCGATACTGAGATATCCTTTTTCTTCAAGTGGATGCTTCGGCAAGTTGTATTCTTTCTGATACTCCCATATCATCTTCGCGTTCCAGTCGAGCATGGGGTGAAAACGCATACATCCGTTTTTTGCAGGCTGCTCTACTTTCATTGCAGCGCGCACAGCGCTTTGATCAGCGCGAACGCCGTTGATCCAGACATCGTACTTCGTCAAGATGGCATCCATGGGCTGCGTCTTGTTCAGGTAACAGCAGTGATCCGGATCCGAGGTAAACAACAACCTGCCTTCCCCGTCACGCTGCATAAATTTTGGCACATCGGACTTGAGGTCCAGCGTCCTGATGCCAAATTGCTCCGTGATGGTGTCGCGGAATTTGATCGTTTCGGGAAAGTGGTAGCCCGTATTGATAAAGTAAACCGGGATATTCTTGTCGATTCGACTGAGGATGTGCAATAACACGAGGCTGTGCGATTGAAATGACGACGTGGTAAAAACCGATTTTCCCGCCTCCTGGTACATCCGGATCCGCTCCTTGATCTCCTCAAATTTCATGTACGTAGTTCTACATTTAAAAAATTGTGGATCAGAAAGTTATCTGAATCCTTGTCAATGGCCGCTTCATCTGATATATTGGGCAGAAACCTAAACAATTACCTGCCGTGCGTCTCAAATACCGACTCTTGCTCGCCTTATTGCTGACTCTGCTGATATTCTGTTCCCAGGCAATATTTGGCTCTTTTTAACACCAACTCAGCCTCAAAAGTAACCATAATTCGAAGGAATTAATGCCACTTCCGGCGATGCATTGCGACATTTATTTCCTCAAACGATTGTGCGCAGCCCTATGCATGTCTTTTGGAGATGGCTGGTGTTTTGAATTTATTTAAGCAATGAATTCCAAGGCAGCTCCCTTTTCTTGTACCCATTCGTCCAACCTGCCCGATATTCTGCAGAAGCTCAATTGTTCCCTGGCGCTCAGCACCTACCAGGCAGGAAAGGTGGTTATACTCAGTGCACTCAACACCGAGAGGCTTATTCTGCTTCCAAGGACTTTTACAAAGCCGATGGGCATCGCGGCAGATCGTTCGCGACTCGCCGTCGCCACATCGGCCGAGGTGGTCGTATTCAACAACGCCAGTCGCATGTCAGCGAACTACCCCGCTCAACCGAATACCTATGACGCCCTGTACCTGCCAAGGGCTATCTACTTTACCGGTGAGGTCGACATCCACGACCTTCACTGGACGGGTGATACGCTGACTGCGGTCAACACGCGATTTAGTTGCCTGGCGCGGATCGATCACCGCTACAGCTTCACACCTCTGTGGAAGCCATATTTTATTTCCAGGGTTACGCCTGAAGATCGCTGTCACCTCAACGGCGTCGCTTTGGAAAACGATCAGCCTCGGTTTGCGACAGCACTCGGCATAACCGATACGCCCGAGGGCTGGCGAAAGAACCGTGGCACTGGGGGTGTTATTTTGGATATTCCCTCCAACACACCAGTAGCGGAAGGACTTGCTATGCCGCATTCTCCGCGCATTTACGATGGCCAATTGTATGTGCTGGCTTCCGCCACAGGGTGTCTGCTCTGTGTCGATCCGACCAGCGGAAAAACAGATACAGTCACGTCGCTCGACGGATTTGTAAGGGGTATGGACAAACTTGGTGATTATGTCTTTATCGGATTGTCACAGATCCGAAAGAAACCCGGCACCTTTCAGGATTTGCCCGTCTCGAACAAGTCGGTGTTCTGTGGCGTCGTGGTCGTCCACTTACCTTCAGCCAACGTCGTCGCCTGGTTGCGATTTGAAGATACTGTCGAAGAAATTTACGATGTTCGCATCATGCACGGCATGCGACGCCCCGGTCTGGTGAACTTCGAAAAAAAGGCCTATCGCATGGCCCTCACCACACCGGATGAAGATTACTGGGCCATTATGAAAAACGATGCGCATGAAGACAAGGGCGGAGATACTTCAACTGATTAAAGCAACCATTGCATCCGAAACCGGGATATCCATCGAAGAAATCGACGAAACCTCGACATTTTTCGATTTGGGACTAAACTCGATCAGCGCGGTATACCTGCTCGAGGTATTGGAGAACAAGCTGTCAATAGAAATGAATCCCCTCTTTTTCTGGGACTATCCGACGGTCGCCCAATTTGCTGACTACCTGACCACCCTTCAGCAGACATGACTACACTACTCTGGCAGCCACTGAAGGAAGCAAACATCCGCGACCCGTACGGGATGTACAAGACCCTGCGCGAACAGGATCCGATACATCGCGCCCAGACGGGAGAGTTTATCGTGACACGCTATGAGGACATCAAGACAATCCTCAAGCACCCGGCATTCGAAAGTGGCAACCGCCTGGTCTGGCTAAAGCAAGGTATCCGTTACTTTGAAAATAAACAGGAAGACTTCAGGGCTATTTACCATGCGATGAATTCCTTTGTGCTCATGCTCAACGGTGCGCAACATGCACGCATTCGCGGATTGGTTTCGAAAGTGTGGGATCAGCGCGAAGTCGACGACATCATCACAGCCAATATCCGTACCGTTGTCAGCAAACTGCGCGGAAAGGAGTTCGACTTTGTTGCCGACTATGCACAGCCCGTGCCTGTTTTGACTATCGCAGCGATACTGGGTGTCCCGGTCACTGACTATGTCAACCTGATGCAACTGGGGGTAGCCATGACGAAAACGCTCGACCTGTACATCTCGCTGAAAGACCTCGTCACCATGAACCGGGCCGCAACCACGTTCATCGAATACTTCCGCGAACAGATCAGATTAAAGTCGGACAACCCGGACCCCGGATTGCTCAGCAAGCTCATTCAAAAAAACAAACAAGAGGGAACGGGGTTATCAGAGGAAGAGCTCATTTCCATCGGAATATTCCTTTTTACTGCGGGAGAGGAAACATCCGCAGGACTCATCAGCAATGCTATGTTGCACCTCGCTGACCATCCGGAACAACTCACACTGCTTCGAAGGAATCCAGCCCTCATCAACACTGCCGTAGATGAAGTCTTACGATACGACTCCGTAGTACAACTGCTTGGCCGAATGGCCAAAAGCGACTGCGTAGTGGCGGACCACCGTATTCCGGCAGGTGCAACGCTTACGCTAGCTGTCGCTGCCGGCAATCGCGATCCCGCTGCCTTTGATCAGCCTGATGTCTTTGACATCACAAGGAAACCCAATCGGCATCTCTCGTTCGGCAGTGGCGTCCACTATTGCCTCGGCGACTGGCTGGGCCGCAGGCAATCGCAACTATCGATCAACGCATTCCTCGGGGAATATCCGACGATCACCGTGCCCCCGCAGGAGTATTCCTGGTACAGGAATATCGCAGTGAGGAGGCTGAACCGGCTGATGGTGCACGTGGGGTAGCCAGGCGTGCGATTCGCGATCAGTTCATGCGCGCAGTCGCGCATCCCTAAAGTAATATACCCTGATGTGATGCCCTGCAGGAGTATTGCCGATATAGACCATTTTCGAAGCAGGCCAAATTGCCTCGTTGCGAAATTTCCGAATCCGTTCGTTTTGCACCACGGTAATGAGTCCGATAGGGATATCCTGCGCTTCGTCTTTGTGAATCGATTCGAGGAAGTCGCGTGTTGACACCAGGAGCCTCGACGCAAGGCCCGGAATGCGATACTCCGGGCGGATCATCATCCTAAAGGCAAAGAGGTAATGACGAAGTTGCTTCACGTATATCTTTAAAGCCGTAGAAGCTCCGACGACCTCGCCCGATGCGTTTCTTAGAACAAAGACGAGTTGCCCTATCCTTTCCGATGCCGCGCTTCCCACCGGTCCACCATGGTCTTCCCAGAACGACAGTACTTTCTCCTGGAGACCGGGCACATCACGCTGCCATACATTTTCCAGCACCACTGCCCTGCCGTCTATCGCCGTCATATTCGTGCACCTTTAAAGTATCCAACCCAAACGGGATGCTCATGCCTCGTATATCCCGCAAAGAACATGGCACTTGCTGTCCACGCCGCCCTGGTACGTGCCTTCTTCAACGTCTCGTTTTCGAGGATGATAAGCATACCCTTAAACTTCCCCTTTCCGCCTTCCTGCTGATCCAGTATCGCTTTCGTCTTTACCGCCAGCATCGAATCCAGACCCGGAACTCTGAATGAAGGCGCCACGAAACATCTGAAGGCGAAAAAGAAGTGGTTATTCAGAAATGCAGCCTGCATGGATTGGGCAGTAGAAACCGCGACAACCTGCCCACCCTGGTCGCGCACCACAAAGACGATCTGTTCAGCGCGCCTTTCAAGCGCATCTTCCCCTTCAATCGCCCTATACCTGCGCCACAATGCCTTTGCCTCCTCGCGGAGCTGCGGCGCGGGCACACGCCAGACACATTCAAAGGTCACGTTGCGGGTCACGGCTCGATTGTTCGTTTTGGATAGTGAGATTGGCAAAGATGGCAAGGAAACCACAAAGGGATTGTAACGTGCCGACAAAAAAAGATATTAAGCGGCTATTTTGTAAATTCAGCGGCATTCGACTAATTTGGATCTTTTCCGTCTCTGTGCCATGAACGTTGCCCCACACATAGTTCGTCTTTATGTCAAGAGTTCCCGACGGTGCCGGAAACTGGTATCGAAACTCAGGCGTGACGCCATGACCCCCTATCAGCGGAAGACACTGTTGCACGAACTCAGAAAACTGCTTCATCGGCTGAGGCGCCTGCAGCTGCAGCTTAGAATTGCGGCAGCCACCGGTGCGGTTGTACTTTGTCTTGATGCGGGAACAGCGATGGCACAGATCAAGCCCGCTTTCACATTCGGACCCTTTCATAAACACGACAGGCTTACGAATCCCTTGCCGGAACCGATTATCACCGGCTATCAGACCGTCCTGGCAGCGGTCGACTTCGACGGTGACGGTGACGTGGACATCGTGGCCGGACAATACGCCAGTGAAAATAATCCCCCCTTCGGAGGATTCATCCGCTATTTTGAAAACCATAGCAAACAGGGCACGCCCATGTACGTTGAACGGACGGGTGATCAAAATCCGTTCGATGGGATTAAGACTGCCACGGGTGGCATAGCGCCTGCCCTGGCCGACATCGACGGCGACGGAGATCTTGACCTGTTTCTGGGGCAGAGCGGCTATGCAACTGATGGCAGCCGCCCGGGCGAAATTGAGTACTACCGGAACGACGGAGATGGCTTCTCAAAACAGACCGGCGCGTGGAATGCTACTACCAAGACCGGAAACCCTTTGAACGGTTTGACCTTCGGTCGCGACATGCGGCTCACTTTTGCCGACCTGGACAAAGACGGCGACATGGATGTCATCATCGGGTCACATGAATACACGGGGCCACCGGACTATGAGGTAAACTTCCACTACTACCAGAACGATGGAAACGGGAACTTTACTCCTGGCGCACTGAAGGTCACCGGCGATTTGTACGCTGATCCCGCCTCCCCTGCAATCGCCGACATTGATCACGATGGCGACCTGGATATCGTTGTAGGCGTGCGAAACTCCTCCGGCCTCTTTTATTTCAAGCAGACAACGCCGGGAAACTTCGAGCTGCAAAAAGGCGAATGGAATGCCTCGAATGGAACCGGTAATCCCTTTGAGGGTATTATGACAGGCGCCGAGACCTCGCCTGTCCTCTTTGATTTCGATGGAGATGGTCACCTTGACCTGTTCGTGGCCGACGAACCGGGCTTCATGAAATATTCCGACAACATCATCAGCTATTACAGGAATTCGGGCTCGGACGCTTTCGAAGAGAAGCAGGGCATGGACAATCCGTTCGGCGGTGTCAAGGTTTCCAGCTATGCGGCCCCGGTACTGCTCGACTTTGACGGTGATGGCGATCTTGACGCCGTGATCGGCAATAAGTATGAAGGGCATTACGATGAACAAACCGGCGAATGGATCCCTCCGTACGGTACACTCGAGTATTACCGAAATGACGA
>CAYMWA010000010.1:11626-25436 GCA_964393795.1 uncultured Roseivirgaceae bacterium | reverse complement strand
GGCTTGTCGATATTGACGATGACGGCGATCTTGATCTTTTCATGGGAACCGGGATGGGCGACATCCAGTTCTTCCGAAACGACGATGGGGTATACGTCGCTTTCTTCGACGAAGAGAACCCCCTCAACATCTCGAATTTGTCAATTTCTTATCGCACCCCATATCCAACCTTCGTTGATATTGATCACGATGGAGACCTGGACGTATTCTACGGCGGGGCTGACGTTAACCAGAATGCCGCGCAAGTCGTCTTCCTCGAAAACACCGGAACTTCAAAAGCACCGGTATTTGAAACAATGATATCGGGTGTATTTAAAGATGTCGACGGCATGTTTCCGCAGTTTTTCTTCACCGATTACGATGGAGACGGCGACCTCGACAGTTTTGTTGGAAATCAAAATGGAACCGTTTCCTACCTCGAAAACCAGAATCCGGCGGTGCTGGCGACGTTCGTCACGGCCCCGGTTGTCTACGAACCTGGAATGGATCCGGTACTCGTGGCACCGGACCTGATGCTTACCGATACGGATGACGATCTCATCATAAAAGCTCTTGTTTCCATTGTGGATTATCAGCCAGGCGAAGCACTTTCTTTTAGTCCGCAAGATGGCATCGAAGGATACTTCGACGAGGAAACCGGCATTCTTCATTTCACTGGAAAGGCGATGCGCGCCACGTATGAGGCACTGCTAAGAACCGTTACCTTCCAAATCGCGGGTGACGCCGCAGGTCGAAAAAATGCGGTACAGGTGACAACACCGAAAAATATCAATTTTGCCGTTTATGACATCGACGCTACGTATCCCGCATCCGCCGAGAAGGCGGTGAACGTCTTTGTCAACTCGCCGCCCGACATCAACCCGGATCCGGTGCTCACCACCACAGGCTTCAAGCGCGTGATCAACCTAATGAACATCACCAGCGATGTCGATGAAAACCTTGACCCTGAACTCTTCGTCATTGTGAGTCAACCTTCCAGCGGTGCCAAAGCTTCGATCGAATTTGTGTCGCCCACCGTGGTGAATCTGGTGATCGACTACGAGGGCCTGGCCTTCAGAGGACTCGATGAGCTCATCGTTCGGGCATGTGACGATGCGGACGCCTGCACGGACAGGGTACTGTTGCTGGAGGTGGAAGGCGATGCCGGCATTACGGTGTACAATGCCATTGCTCCCAACAGCACCGGCGATAACCGATTTATGCGCATTACAGGATTGCCTACTGAAAACGTTGTACGCATCTTCAACCGGTGGGGAGACAAGGTCTTTGAGGTTAACAATTATGGAAGCACGGTTAGTGGAAATGTGTTCAGAGGCCGCAACGACAATGGCGCTGAACTCCCGTCGGGCACTTACTTTTACGTCATTGAATCACAAGGAAAGAAACGGGTGACCGGTTACCTTACTTTAAAACAATAAATAAAAACAAGATGACCGCGGTAGCGATTGTGATCGAAACAATGAAATGAACCTGCGACAACAAAACAGATTATGAGAAGACTTTTACTCCTGTCGGCCTCGGTGCTCATGGTTTTTTCATCGGCGAATGCGCAGGTCGATCCATTGTACGCCCAGTACCTGAGCAATCCCATGCTCATCAACCCCGCCTATGCCGGGTTGAATAACAACCTTAACATCGGCGTCACGTATCGCAAGCAATGGGCAGGTTTCGATGGAAGTCCCACCACGTATAACCTGAACGGACATACCTCCCTCCTGGACAACCGTATGGGGCTCGGCCTGATTCTGGTGAAAGACAACATCGGCATCAGCAGCAACACTGAAGTGCACGGTACGTACGCGTACCGCCTCGATCTCGATCAAAAGTACTTGTCGTTCGGGTTGCAGGCGGGATTTATCAGCTTCAAGAGCAACAACGGTGATCTCAATCCGTGGGATAAGGATGATCCCGCATTTCTCGGCGACGACAAGATCACTAAACCCAGCTTTGGTGCAGGCATTATTCTGCACAGCGAACGGTATTTTATCGGACTTTCCGTTCCGCGAATGCTGAAAGCTAAAGTCACGTTTTCCGATCTTGAGACAGAGCTTTACAGCCAGCATTTTTATGCGATGGCCGCCTATATCTTTTACATCAACGAACATATACGCCTCAAGCCATCTGTATTGCTAAAGTCGGTGAAGGGTTCTCCCCTATCAACTGATGTTAACTTCGCATTGAATTTCGAAGACAAGATCACTGCAGGCGTATATACGCGAAACCTTTCCGCCTATGGCTTGATGGGCCAAATCAAATTCGGTGGTTCCTACCGGTTTGGCTATGCGTTTGAGGTCCCCTCTGGAAATTCCGTCGGGCCGCAGTTCACCACCCACGAGTTCAGTTTTGGGTTGAATCTCGCGCTGTTCGCCTTCCATCGCACAACCATCACAAACTTCTGACAACATTCGAAAAGGTCGGTTCCGGAATCAACCGGTTTGTAACGTTCGGAGCCGTCCTTACTCTAATGGGATACAACTGCGGACGAGAAAGGGCGGCTTTCGCCAACAATTCCGCTATATATGAACCTTTTAGGCCGTATCCTGTTAAATTTAGATCATGAAGGTCAAAGTATCGCGCAAAGAACACTTCAACGCTGCTCACCGGCTTTACAGGCCGGAATGGTCTGACGCCAGGAACGAAAAGATTTTTGGAAAGTGTAGTAATCCGAACTATCATGGTCACAACTACGAGATCATTGTCAGTCTGACGGGCGAGCCGCAGGAAGACACGGGATATGTATTTGACATGAAAGTGTTGAGCGACTTGATCAAAGAACATGTGTTAAGCAAGTTCGATCACAAGAACCTCAATCTCGATACGGAATATTTTAAAGACCTCAATCCCACAGCTGAGAACATCGCCGTGGTCATCTGGAGGATCCTAAGGCAAAAGATAGATAGTAAACTAGAACTGAAAATCACATTGTATGAGACAGAAAGGAATTTCGTTGAATATCCGGCCTCTTAAGCCTTTGGATGACGATGATCAGGATGATCACATCGCTTCATCTGCCGACACCCCGTTGCGCGCCGATGCCTTTGTTCTCAACGATGATGAAAAGATCGAAAAAATTGAAAAGCATTTTCGCGAAATCATGCACATCCTCGGGCTCGACCTGAGCGACGACAGCCTGAGCGGCACACCGCGACGTGTCGCCAAGATGTATGTGAAGGAAGTCTTCAGCGGGCTAAACCCAAAGAACAGGCCCCATGCCCGTCTCTTTGAGAACAAGTACCAATACGACCAGATGCTCGTTGAAAAAGATATTACCTTTTACTCACATTGCGAACATCATTTCGTGCCCATATACGGCAAGGCGCACGTAGCGTATTTTTCATCGGGCAAGGTGATCGGCCTTTCCAAAATCAACCGCATCGTTCAGTATTTCGCCAAGAGACCGCAGGTACAGGAACGGCTCACCGTGCAAATCGGAAAAGAACTCGAGCGCGTCCTTCACACGGAAGACGTGGGCGTCGTAGTGGATGCCAACCACATGTGCGTAGCCTCGCGCGGCGTCAGCGACACCAATAGCAAGACGGGCACCGCCTATTTCTCAGGTAAGTTCAAAGACCAGAATGTGAAGAGAGAGTTTCTCAATTACATCAATAGTAAATAGCGGTTGGCTTTTGGCGGTTGGCTTTTGGCGATTGGTGGGGTGTGCGATGTCGCGGATGGCAGTATTGGTGAGTGGTGAGTGGTGAGTGGCGAGTAGTGAGTGGCGAGCGCTAGCAGGCATGGGCAGGCGCCGGTTCCTGAGCCTCAGCACGGAGAAACTTCCGGGAAGTTTAGAACTTCCCGGAAGTTGCCCGAACGAATTGAAGGCACCGCTCGTAGGTGATCCCGCTCGGCGGAACGCTCAGCCAACAGCCAACAGCCAAAAGCCAACCGCCAACAGCCAAAAGCAGGCACATCTGTTCCTTATCGTGTTTTTTATTACCTTAGCCGCAAAACTTTAAGACAATGGTATTCGATTTAGACATGATCGAGGCGGTTTACAGGCAATTGCCCGAGCGTATCGCAAAGGCGCGCCGCGCAGTGAACCGACCTCTTACGCTTTCAGAAAAGATTCTTTTTTCGCACCTCCACGATGAGCAATCGATTGAAAATTTCGTTCGTGGAAAATCATATGTAAACTTTTCACCCGATCGCGTGGCCATGCAGGATGCCACGGCCCAAATGGCGCTTCTGCAATTCATGTCGGCCGGAATACCGCGTGTACGTGTCCCCTCCACTGTACACTGTGATCACCTGATTCTCGCAAAAGAGGGAGCCAAGCAGGATCTCGCGGAGTCGCTGACGGCCAGCGGTGAAGTATTCAACTTTCTCGAGTCGGTATCCAACAAATACGGAATTGGTTTCTGGAAACCTGGCGCGGGCATCATTCACCAGGTGGTACTTGAAAATTATGCTTTTCCTGGCGGGATGATGATCGGCACCGATTCCCACACCGTTAACGCGGGTGGACTTGGAATGGTGGCCATCGGTGTTGGAGGTGCGGATGCCGTTGACGTGATGGCCGGAATGCCCTGGGAGTTGAAGTGGCCGAAACTGATCGGCGTGAAATTGACGGGACGCCTCAGCGGCTGGTCATCTGCCAAAGACGTTATTTTGAAAGTAGCCGGCATCCTGACCGTGAAGGGAGGAACCGGTGCCATCGTCGAATATTTCGGCCCCGGAGCAAGAACACTTTCCTGTACGGGCAAGGCCACCATTTGTAACATGGGTGCTGAAGTAGGTGCCACCACCTCTACATTCGGCTACGATGAAAAGATGGCGGAATACCTTCGTGGAACCGGACGTGCTGAAGTTGCAGACCTCGCCGACGGCGTACAAGAACACCTGACGGGCGATGAGGAAGTGTATGCCAATCCGGAACAATACTTCGATCAAGTCATCGAGATCAACCTCTCGGAGCTTGAGCCACATGTAAACGGGCCCTTTACCCCCGACCGCGCGATTCCGCTGTCACAGTTCGCTGACGAAGTGCGCAAGAACGGCTGGCCGCAGAAACTTGAGGTGGGCCTGATTGGATCTTGCACCAACTCTTCATATGAAGACATCACCCGTTCGGCTTCGCTCGCCAAGCAGGCCGTTGACAAGAAATTAAAAGCGCGGGCGGAGTTTACCATCACGCCGGGATCAGAACAGGTTCGCTATACCGTCGACCGCGATGGCTACCTGGGTATATTTGAAGAGATGGGCGGCGTGGTACTCGCCAATGCATGCGGCCCGTGCATCGGACAGTGGGCACGGCACACGAACGACCCGAACCGGAAAAATTCAATTATTACCTCGTTCAACCGCAACTTTGCAAAACGCAACGACGGCAACCCGAACACGCACGCATTCGTGGCTTCGCCCGAAATTACGACGGCGTTTGCCATTGCAGGCGACCTGACCTTCAACCCGATGACCGATACATTGATCAACGACGAAGGGCAGCCTGTCAAACTGGAAGAACCCAGCGGTGATCAGTTTCCGCCCAACGGTTTTGACGTGGAGGATGCCGGCTATCTCCCACCCGCTGAAGACGGAAGTGGCGTAGCTGTCAAGATCGATCCCGAGTCAAAAAGGCTGCAGGCGCTCAGTCCCTTCCCTGCATGGAATGGCCAGAACCTCACCGGCATGAAAGTGCTGATCAAGGCGAAAGGAAAATGCACAACGGACCACATCTCCATGGCGGGGCCGTGGCTGCGTTTCCGAGGTCACCTTGACAACATTTCGAACAATACACTCACCGGTGCCATCAACTATTTCAATGAGAAAGCCGACTCGGTGAAAAACCAGCTTACGGGCGAGTATGGCCCCGTGCCGGCTACGCAACGTGCGTATAAAGCCGCCGGTGTGCCGACCATCGTAGTGGGTGATCATAACTACGGCGAAGGCTCGTCACGTGAACATGCGGCTATGCAGCCGCGTCACCTCGGCATCCGCGCCATCCTCGTAAAATCATTCGCGCGTATTCACGAGACCAACCTCAAAAAACAGGGGATGTTGGCCATCACGTTCTCAAATGAGTCGGATTACGACCTTGTACAGGAAGACGACACCATCGACATCATCGACCTCACTTCGTTTGCTCCCGATCGCCAACTCACAGTAGTATTGAGACATAGCGATGGGACCAGCGACACCATTAAGGTAAATCATACGTACAATGCCGGACAGATTGAGTGGTTCAAGGCAGGTTCAGCGCTCAACCTGATGGCACAGCAAACCACGGCGGAGGAAGGTTTCGAGCAACCACGGGTGAACAAGAAACCCGGGCAAAAGGCAAAACCAGCTTCCAAAAGCGCGTCGACAACGGCCGGTAAATCCGCAAAAAAGACGGTCGCAAAGAAGAAGCCCGTGACAAAAACAGCGGCGAAGAAGAAACCTGCGACTAAAACCGCTGCTAAGAAGAAATCCGCCACCAAGACCGCTGCCAAAAAGAAATCTGTAAAGAAAACCGCTGCAGCCAAGCGTGTGAAAACCGGCAGCGCTACTCGCCCGGTAAAGAAGAGCCAGGCAAGAAAAGCTGCGAAGAAGGCCACAAAAACTGTTAAGAAGGTGAAGAAGGCGGTAGCCGCGAAGAAGGCGGTGGCGAAGAAGAAAACGGCGGCGAAGAAGAAGACGGCTGTAAAAAAGGTAGCTACACCTAAGAAAAAAGTCGCGGGAACCAGGACCAGGAAGAAAGTTGGTGCCTCTGTAAAGAAAAAGGCGGTGTCTGCCAGGAAGAAAGTGACGCCGGCAAGGAAAAAGATGGCAACCGCACGAAAAAAGGTGGCAACAGCGAAGAAAAAAGCAGCAACGTCACGGAAGAAGGTGGCGACGAAGAAAAAAGCGGGCGCGAAGAAAAGGAAGTAGTTCTACTCCAGCTCTTTTAACACCACTCGCAGTTCACTCAACATCATCGCAGTCGCACCCCACACAACTTCATTTTCGAGTTCGAAGTGGGGTGCGCGCATGCGGTATTTCCCTGCTGCGACGATTTCCTTCTCTTTCAAGTATTCATCGTCAACGAGGTGCGCTAGTTGTGCTTCAATGATGCCGGCCACCTCATATGGATCCGGAACGAATACAGGAGGCGATGTCACGTATCCTACAACGGGTGTGACGAGGAAGTTGCTGGGGGTGACCAGAAAGTCACTCAGCTTTCCGAGGACGTGAACAGCTTCGCGGTTTACGCCTATTTCTTCTTCAGATTCACGAAGAGCCGTTTCCACCACGTTCTCACCAGTTTCCGCTTTGCCGCCTGGCAGGCTGATTTGACCTCCGTGCGCGCCGACATAATCCGCTCGTTTGATCAGCGGAAACCTGACACGTCCCTCCTCCTCATACAGCAGGATAAGTACCCCACTCGGCCGTGGCGGACGCTTATGGTTTAATAACAGCCGCATGTTTCCGACCGGTTTTGCACGGAACAAATTGTGCGCCTGCGGCCCCGGCAGCGGCCTCCTCAACCGGTGTTCCAACTGCAGACATAGGTCCAAAAAATTCGTATCCATGTCGCAAAGCATGTTATTCCAGTATATCCCACTCCTTGTTGAGTATCGGGATAGCGGCGTGAGAAGTCAGGTCGAACTGGCATGGTACAACCGCCGCGTAGTTGTTGGCGATGGCCCATTCATCGTTGTCTTCACCCCTGTCGAAGTTGACGAAGTTGCCCACCATCCAGAAATAGCGGCGCCCGTTGGGATCGAGGCGTTCATCAAATTCTTCCACCCATTTTGCATTCGCCTGCCGGCAAACACGGATTCCCCGTAATGGCTCACGGCGCCTCGGCGGGAAGTTGACATTAAGCGCGACTCCTTTTGGAAGACCCTTGTCCAGCACCTGCTGCGTGATCTTCCTGATCGCGTCTTCCGTATGCGAGAAATCGGCTTTATGCGAATAATCACAAAGAGAAAATCCGATCGCCGGCGTCCCTTCGATGGCCGCCTCGATGGCTGCTGACATCGTGCCTGAATACAACACACTGATGGAAGAATTACTGCCGTGGTTGACACCGCTCACCACCACATCTGGCTGGCGCTTACCCTTCAAAACAAAATGTCTCGCAATTTTCACACAATCGGCTGGCGTTCCTGAACACTCATACGCCCTCACACCTTCAAAAATGAAATTTTCCTCCAGTCGCAACGATTCGCCTACAGTAATGGCGTGACCCATTCCTGACTGTGGACTGTCGGGCGCCACCACGATGACATCGCCCAATTCTTTCATGATTGAAACAAGTGTCAATATCCCTTTCGAAGTGATACCATCATCATTAGATACCAGAATTAAAGGTCGGTGCATAACATAAAATTGGTAGGCGGACACAAACATTCCCGCCTGTGCCAAAATAAAAAAAATACGGACAGGCATTTCGCCTGACCCATGATATCCAGTGTATTCTGCGTATCGGCTACGACCCCATTAACGAATTGTAATACGCGACAATCTTTGCTACATCGTATTTATCGTCGAAGTCGAGGCGGTTTTCGCGGATGTATTGCTGAACATCCTTCCCTCTCTTTCCCATAAGGTCCAGCAAGTCGTTCGTTTTCCCTCTAAAGTCCTCAATGGTTCCGTCCTCCTTTAGAAGATAGTAATAATCCGTTTGTACGAGTCGCGAATAGGAACCACCATAGAAGGCGTTGTGGTAGGTCTTGTATTCTAGTAATTCGCGCGTAAGCAGCGTCATCTTCCCTTCCTCCAGCAACTCGAAGAAAACCGGTGCCTTGTAGTTAGAAGGATTTTGATAGGGGAGTACGAAGAACTTGCGATAGCGGTGAACAGTCTCATCAAATATTTCAACAAACAACACCTTTCGCGCCGAGTAGATCTGCGCCTTTCGATTGTTGACCGTAAACTGAACCAGGTTTTGCTGAAAGTCGTATTTCACGAGGCCTTTCAATGTATCGCCATCAACGAGCACAATCTTGCCGTCATGCCACAATTCCGAAGGCCAGTGTCGCTGGGCGAGCGTAACGCTACTGGCCAGCAGCACGATGGCCATCACAGGTAGTATTTTCTTCGCCGTTCCTTTCACTGTTCTTGCTCTTCTATTTGTTCTTCAAAATATTGTGACCCAGTTTATCGCGTTTCGTCATCAGGTACTTTTCGTTGTGAACATTGGGCACGATCTCGATAGGTACGTTGTCGACGATCTCCAGGCCGTATCCCATAAGCCCCACACGCTTCTTCGGATTATTCGTAATCAGCCGGATTTTCGTGATACCCAGGTCGCGGAGAATTTGTGCCCCCACACCGTAGTCTCGCTCGTCCATGTCAAAGCCCAGCCGAAGGTTGGCCTCGACTGTATCCCATCCCTCCTCCTGGAGTTTGTATGCGCGCAGCTTGTTCAACAATCCGATTCCCCTTCCCTCCTGCTTCATGTAAAGCACTACACCCTGGCCTTCGCGATCCACCATCTCCATGGCACGATGCAATTGTGAGCCGCAATCACATCGGCATGAGCCGAATATATCGCCGGTGACACACGATGAGTGGACACGCACCAGTACGGCTTCGTCCTTCTGCCACGAGCCCTTCACCAGCGCCAGGTGTAATTCCTGTGAGTTGGTTTGTTCAAAAGCAATCAATTTGAAATTGCCATGGGCGGTAGGCATATCCACTTCAACCTGCCGACAGATCAGCGACTCTTTTTTTATCCGGTACTCAATGAGGTCTTTGATGGACACGAGTTTGAGGTCGAATTTTCTGGCGACCTTGACCAGGTCAGGCAGACGTGCCATCGATCCGTCTTCGTTCATGATTTCCACCAGTACGCCTGCGGGCTTGAAGCCTGCGAGGCGGGCAAAGTCGATTGCCGCTTCAGTATGCCCTGCACGACGCAGAACACCCCCGCGTTTCGCCTTTAGCGGGAAAATATGGCCCGGCTTTCCAAGCTCGGACGGCTTGGTGGCAGGGTCTACCAGCGCACGGATGGTTTTAAACCGGTCGTGCGCAGAAATGCCTGTTGTACAGCCGTGGCCGATAAGGTCAACGGAAACCGTAAAAGGCGTCTCGAAAGCGGCTGTATTAACGCCTACCATCAGGTCAAGACCAAGTTCTTCACAACGGTCTTCAACCAGCGGAGCACAGATCAGGCCTCGGGCATGGGTCGCCATAAAATTGACGATTTCCGGGGTAATGCATTCTGCCGCACAGATGAAGTCACCTTCATTTTCACGGTCTTCATCGTCGACGACAATGATCACCTTGCCGTTCTTGATATCTTCGATTGCCTGGTCAATACTGTCCAGTACTATTTCGCTCATGGGTGCTATTTCTCAGTTGAGGTGTAAACAATTTATTTGTGTTTCCTGTTCAATCCGGCCGCTGGACCGTTATCGTCAAAAGTACTTTCCTGACACGATGCCGAGTTCACGTGCGATCTCAACGTCAGCATTCTTGAGCTTGATTTGCATCTCGAACAAATCATCAATCTCTTTTTCGCTCATCCGGCTTTCCGCATCCCTCAGCTTTTCCTTGTTCTCCTCAATCAATCGCTGAATGTAGCGGTATTTCTTGCGCAGCACGTTTTGATGGGCGAGTTCCATGAGGCTCTCTTTTTCATCATTGAAATAGATATGGTACTTCTCGCTCCAATGCGGGCTGGCATAATACTTCCTCACCGTGAGGTCGGCAACGATTGTTTTAATATTTTCCGGCGCCTCTCTTAGAAAATATTCCGAGTCGATCAGTCTACCCTCGTTTCTGTTTTGCAAGAAAGTGTTGTAAACATACGCATATGCGTCATTCATAAACGAAATATCTTCGAACTCCGATATGAAATAGCTCAACAAGTCGACGTCTTCCTCCAGTTCGCTATCGGCATAGTTGAGCAGTAACCTGACCATTTCGCGCTCCTGCAACTCTTCAGGCCGCACGGTTGGACTTTCCTGCACTTCCTCCACGGGTGGAGGCGGCTGTTCCGCTGTATGCCGGCGGACGGGTTCATCTTTCTTTTGGCGGCCCTGAATCAGGATCTTATTCAATTCGGTGAACAGCACCGTTTCCTGGATCCTGAGCAAGTTGCTTGTCTCCTGAATGTAAACGGAACGTTTGATCGGGTCCGGGATTTGCCCAATGGAGGTCACAATCTCGCGAATCGCCTCTGCCTTTTTGATGGGGTCTTGCGCCGCCTCCCGGGAGTACAAATCAATCTTGAACGAGATAAAGTCCTGCGTGTGGTCTTTGAGGTACCGCTTCAGTTCAGTACTTCCCCGGCTTCGCGAAAAACTGTCAGGATCTTCGCCATCCGGAAGCAGCACGATGCGCACGTTCAATCCGCCTTTCAGCACCAGGTCGATTCCGCGCAGTGCTGCCTTTATGCCTGCCGCATCGCCATCGTACAGTACCGTGATATTCGACGTAAAACGCCGCATCAACCTGATCTGTTCTTCCGTCAGCGCCGTGCCCGAAGAAGCGACCACGTTTTCAACGTCCGCCTGGTGGAGTGAGATGACGTCGGTATAGCCTTCTACCAGGTAGCAAAAGTCTTCGCGGCGGATGGCGTTCTTGGCCTGGTAGAGGCCATAGAGCACCTGGCTCTTGTGGTAGATGTCCGTTTCCGGCGAATTGATGTATTTTGGCTGGTCTTTTTCTTTCGTGAGTATCCTGGCGCCAAAAGCAATGACTTTTCCAGAGAGGTTATGCACCGGGAAGATAACCCTTCCGCGAAAGCGGTCGTACTTTTTGCCATCATCCTTGCGGATCATGAGGCCGGATTTTTCCAGCATGTTTTCGCTATAGCCTTTAGCCAAAGCCGTTTTCATCAGGTCGTCCCACTGATTGAGACTGTATCCCAGTTCGAATTTCTCAATGGTGCGGTCGTTGAAGCCGCGTTCGCGGAAATAACTCAGCCCGATGCTTTTTCCTTCGTCACTTTCGAAAAGCAGATCGCGGTAGTGTTGCCGGGCGAAGTTCATGACGATGAAAAGACTGTCGCGCTCAGTTTGCTGTTCCCGCTCCTGGTCCGTCCGGGTCGCGTCCTCCTGCACTTCGACGCCGTATTTCTTGGCGAGGTAGCGCAACGCCTCCGGATAGGCCATTCCTTCGTGCTCCATGACAAAGGTAATGGCGTCGCCGCCCTTGCCACTGCTAAAATCCTTGAAGATACCTTTGGAGGGAACAACGTAGAAAGAAGGCGTTTTCTCGTTCGTGAATGGGCTGAGGGCCTTGTAGTTCTGCCCTGAGCGTTTCAGCGTCACAAAATCGCTAACGACGTCTATGATGTCGATGCGGTTCTTGATCTCTTCTATTGTGTCCTGTGTAATCATTCAGGTAACAGGTGGCAAAATGGTACGTTTTGTTGAAGTCGACCGGAGCAAAGTTAAAGTTTTAGGGCTTACGTATTAAGCGGCAATACGCCTACTTACCACTTAAAAGTCATCACTTGGAACTTATTACTTAAATTGCGTCGATTTTGAGACTTTTTTACTCAACTTTTGTTAGCAAAACATGAGCTATAGCCAATCCGATATACTGAAGGCATTATCCACCGTTGAAGACCCCGATTTAAAGCGCGACCTCGTTACCCTCAAGATGGTCAAGGATATCCGGCTCGAGCCGGGAAGAGTTTCTTTTACCGTTGTGCTGACCACTCCGGCCTGTCCACTGAAGGAAAGGATCAAGAATGATTGCCTTGAGGCTGTCGGCGCGGTTGTAGGCGAGGATGTGGTCATCGACATCCACATGACCTCTTCGGTGACAACCCTTCGCGACAATACACCGATATTGCCAGGGGTTAAGAACATTATTGCCATCGCTTCCGGCAAGGGAGGCGTCGGCAAATCTACCGTTACATCGAATTTGGCCGTCTCGCTGGCGCGTGATGGCGCGAAAGTGGGCCTTATCGATGCGGATATCTTTGGTCCGTCTGTGCCGACGATGTTCAATTGCGAGCATGAACAGCCGGGGGTCAAGCAGGTGAACGGCAAGAATATCATCATCCCACTCGAGCAATATGGCGTCAAGTTGCTGTCTATCGGCTTCCTGACCGATCCTGATAGCGCAGTTGTGTGGCGCGGCCCGATGGCCAGTTCGGCACTGAAGCAGTTCTTCAGCGACGCCGATTGGGGCGAACTCGACTACCTGCTGATCGATTTACCTCCCGGAACGAGCGACATCCACCTGACCCTGGTACAAACGGTGCCTGTTACGGGCGCTGTTATCGTTACTACGCCTCAGAAAGTGGCGCTGGCGGACGCCACCCGCGGGCTGGCGATGTTCCGGCAGCCACAGATAAATGTCCCGGTATTGGGTGTAGTCGAGAATATGGCGTATTTTACACCGGAAGAGCTGCCGGACAACCGGTATTACATTTTTGGACAGGAAGGCGGGAAGAAACTGTCGGAGAAATACAATGTTCCATTCCTTGGTCAAATTCCGCTGGTCCAGGGCATCCGCGAAAGCGGCGACAGCGGCCTTCCGGCAGTAATGAAGGATGGTCCGGCCGGTGAGGCGTTTCAGGCACTGGCACGCGCGCTGGCACGGCAAGTTGCGATCAGAAACGCTAACTTTGCAACAACGCAGAAGGTCGAAATAAAAGTATAAACAAGCACCACTACCGTGAGCCTTGACGAATTAACAAAGAAGATTGAAACCTCCCTCGATTCCATCCGGCCCTATTTGCAGGCTGACGGTGGGAATGTGAAGGTCAATGAGGTCACCGCCGAGCACGTCGTAAAGCTGGAGTTCGTCGGCAACTGCGGCAGCTGCAGCATGTCAACCATGACTTTTAAAGCGGGCGTTGAAGCCGCCATTAAACGCGATGTACCGGAGGTGAAGGGAATAGAGGTGATTAATTTGACGTCGTTGAGTTTTTGAAAATCGGTTG
>CAYMWA010000010.1:0-11526 GCA_964393795.1 uncultured Roseivirgaceae bacterium | reverse complement strand
TTTTAGCTGTTAGCTTTTGGCTTTTGGCTGGTGAAGTGTACACCGAAAGTTACATCCCGATAACCGATGCCATTGCTAATCTTTCGCCAACAGCCAACAACCAACCGCCAACAACCAACCGCCAACAACCAACAGCCAATAGCCAAATGCGGCCCCTGTCGCTACATATCCTCCCTGCTTTACTCCTATTCCTCTCTTTTCCTTTTTTCTCGTACGGGCAGGAACGCTGCGGTACAGTCGACTACACCAAACAGCAATATGAAAATCCAGCGTTTGAGCAGGCGCGATTCGAGCAATGGATTTCCAGAAAGATATCGACGCGGTCGCTGTTTGCGAATGGGCGCCAGAAGTCAGGACCTTACAAAATACCGGTCGTGGTACATGTCATTCACAACGGCGAGGCCATTGGCCAGGGAGCAAACATTCCGGATGCCCAGATACTGTCACAGATCCGCGTACTCAACGACGACTTTCGCCGCGAGAATTCCGATGCCGTCAACACGCCCGCGGTGTTCCAGGGGGTTGCCGGCGGGCTTGACATCGAATTTGTTCTCGCGAAGCAGGACCCCGAAGGCCAGCCGACTAACGGTATCGTACGGGTGAACGGCGATCGCTCGTCCTGGACGATGAGCAACAACTACACCCTCAAGGACCTGAGTTACTGGCCTGCCGAAGAGTACATGAACATCTGGGTTTGCAACCTCACCAGCCACCTGGGCTACGCCCAGTTTCCGGAGTCAGACCTGCCCGGACTGGAAGAATCTTCCACTAACCCCCTTACCGACGGTGTGGTCGTCTGGTACCGCGCGTTCGGATCGATCGACGACGGTGCATTTGACCTCGATCCGCGCTTCAACAAGGGCCGCACCACCACGCATGAAACAGGACATTTCTTCGGACTGAATCACATCTGGGGCGACGATGTAGGATGTACCAAGTCAGACTACGTTGACGACACGCCGAATCAGGCCGACCGAACCAACGGTTGCCCTACCCATCCGAAAGGCGATTCGTGCAGCGAAGTCATTATGTTTCAGAACTTTCTCGACTATACCGACGACGCCTGCATGAATCTTTTCACCCAGGGCCAGGTAGCGCGTATGTCCACGGTAATTGAGAACAGTCCACGGCGCGCAAGTCTGCTCAATTCGCCCGGGTTAGAAGAACCCGCCCCGGTACCCAACGATCTGGGCATACGCGGCATCGTATTTCCCGACGCGTCGGTATGCAGCAACCTTGTCGCTCCTGTCATTGAAGTTCGCAATTACGGTAACAACGCAGTAACCAGTGCCAGCATCCGGTTCACGCTCGACGGTACCTCGATGGAGGTAAAAAGCTTTCCTCTGGCACTCGATCCATTTGAATCCACAAGCGTCGTCTTTTCAGCGTTCACTATTCCTTCCGGCGATCATGAGATCGCCTTTGAGATCCTCGCGACCAACGGAGGGGCTGATGGTGCAAGCTACAACAACGAAAAAGTATCCAATGCCATCGTGCCCGCGTTCGGCGGCCTGCCCTTCACGGAAGACTTTGGCACAATGCCATCCGGGTGGATCGTCGACAATCCCGATGGGCAGGTGACCTGGCACCACGTCGACGCCGCCAACGGGACACCAGGAAACAAGGCCTTGATATTGAATTATTATGAGTATGAAGACAAGATCGGCGAAATCGACGTCCTGCTCAGTCCCGTTTTTGACTTCACAAACCTTCCCGCCGCAACACTCACCTTCGATGTGGCCCACGCACGCTATCAGTCCAGCAACGATCGTTTGCGGGTAGTCGTCCTTACCAATTGTGAACCGTACACAGCAGGCGCTGTGATATACGACAAAGCGGGTGACGCACTGAAGACGGCACCGGCCACGTCCTCCCCTTTTGCTCCTGTGGGCCAAAGCCAGTGGCGACGTGAGTTGCTCGACCTTTCCGCATTCATCGGCCGCGACAAGGTGCAGCTTGCGTTCATTGGCGTCAACGACTGGGGCAACAACCTGTATCTGGATAACATCAGTGTATTCACAGACGAAACACGTGACGTCAGACTTGCACGGCTCGTGCGTCCTTCGTTGGTGACTTGTGAACAGACCATCACCCCGCGCCTTGCTATCCAAAACGCCGGCAGCATTTTACTGGACCAAGTGGAAGTGCGCTATTCTTTGAACGGTGGTCCGGCGCAATCCGCCTTCTTCAGCGGACTCAACCTCCCGTTTGGCGAGCAAAAAGAAGTGGATTTACCAGCGCTCACCCTTGGCGACGGTGCCAACGGCCTCCTCGTTGCGCTTATCGATCCAACCGGGGAAATCGACCTCAATCCCCAAAACAATCAAGGTGAATTCCTCATCGTCGTCAATGAGGTCACCGACAGGATTCCATTGCGACAGGATTTTGAGAAGCCCCTGGCACCGGCCTGGACGGTTGTCAACCCGGCAGCCCAACCGGGTTGGGAACTGATCAACACGAACTTCGGTAATTCCCTTTTCTTCAGCGGCTCCGATGGCCAGGCCGGACCTGCCCGCGAGGCCTGGCTGGTGACGCCCGTGCTCGATTTTTCGCGTACGAATCAGGCGAGCATGCTATTGGATGTCGCCTACAACGCCGGCACTGTGATGGGGCAGAATGTACTGACCATCCTGGCTTCGACCGACTGTGGATCAACTTATTCTGAGGTTGCGTACACCCTTCCCGGTCCGCACACACTTAATGGCAGCCCTCCGTCGAGCGATGCCGATTGGCACACAGACGTCACCGTAGGCCTCAATGCGCTGGCGGGCAAAGAGAATGTTCGCCTGGCATTTGTGGTCAACAGCGAACATGGCATGAACGTCGCCATCGACAACATCGAGTTCTTTGTCAGCGGTGATCCGTCCCGGGTCGAATTCAACGGACTGTATACCCTCTACGGTTATGATCTGGCCAATCCTCAGCTAAGTCGTTTGAAGATTTCTTTTAATCTTCCTGAACGACAGCAGGTGCGCTATTCCGTGGTTTCAGCCACTGGCCAGATGGAAACCGACGGTATCATTAGCGATGTCCTCAACCAAACTTTTTCGCTCGATCTTCACGGACGGTTGAAGCCAGGCGTCTATTTCATCCGTCTCGGTATTGGAGGCAAGATGTACAGTTCGAAAGTGTTGGTATTCTGATCAACGTGGCACTGCCCGAAGTTGGAAACTTCCCGGAAGTTGCATGTTTCGATACTGACGGATTTAATATCTTTAGCACGAAAAGCTTCCTGATGTCAAATAAGAAAAAAGTAGCCTTGCTGTTCGGGGGGCGTTCCGTAGAGCACGGCGTCTCGGTGAATTCAGCCCGCAATATTTTTGAATACATTGACAAAGATCGTTTTGAGCCCGTCCCTATCGGGATTTCCAGGTCGGGTCAGTGGTTTCTCACCGGCGAGGTGACCAAAGACATCACTCAGGGGAAAGCCCTGGGGCTGATCCTGGACGCCCAAAATCCCGGCTTCATCATTCTCTCCAGCGGCGACCGTTTCAAGGTCGATGTCATTTTTCCGGTCCTCCACGGCACTGATGGTGAGGACGGCAGCATCCAGGGGCTGATCAAGTCGATGGACACCCCGATGGTCGGCACCGGTGTCTTGGGATCGTCGATTTCGATGAATAAGATCATTGCCAAACGGCTGCTTCAACAGGCGGGACTTCCCGTGACGGATTTTGTTTCGTTTCATCAGACAGAGCAGAATGCCATCGACTACAAAGCAATCAAGGCCGCTCTTGGTACGCCGTTCATGGTGAAGTCAGCAAGCCTGGGATCTTCTGTCGGGGTGAGCAAGGTGAAAAATGAAGCGAGCTTTTCGAAAGCAGTAGCGGAAGCCTTCCGCTATGACGACTTCGTACTGATGGAAGAATTTGTCAAAGGGCGTGAGATCGAATGCGCCGTTTTGGGAAACGACCCTGCGGAGGCATCGTATCCCGGTGAAATCGTCATCAATAAGAAATATGACTTCTATACCTTCGATGCGAAATACGTCGATCCCGAGGCCGTTCAAATCAATGTACCGGCAGATGTCAGTCCCAAAGTGGCGGAAAAAGTGCGCGATATTTGCTTGAAGGCCTATAAGGCGCTGTGTTGCGAAGATTTTTCCCGTGTCGACTTGTTTCTGACGGAAACCGGCAAAATCTACATCAACGAGATCAACACCATACCGGGCTTCACGAACTCGAGTATGTTTCCAATGATGTGGAATGAGCGTGGCCTCGGGTTCACTGAACTGATTTCACGGTTACTCGACCTCGCCCTTGAGCGTTACGACCGCAGCAGGCGCATTGAGCGGGATTTCAATTCTTCGTTAAAATACTGATTGTCGTATCTTGCAAGTCAAAAAATCTGTAAATGAAATTTAACTTCCGGAATCTCGGCTTAAGCTTGAAAACCAACACAATTGGCGGGCTCCTCATGCACATGCTGCTGGCCGGTACGATCCTGATCCTGTTGTGCGTCTTCTACTTTTACGTTTATCTGCCGCACATCACCAATCACGGTGAAAGCATTACCGTTCCGAGTGTAGAGGGATTGCCGATGTCCAAAGTGGAAGCGTTTCTGGCCAGCCACGATCTGCGTTTTGAGGTAAACGATTCTTCGTATTCAGCCGACTATCCGCCGCTGACGGTGCTCAAGCAGTATCCCGCTGCGGGCGCAAAGGTGAAGGAAAACCGCAAGATCTTTGTTTCCGTCAACCGGAAAAACCCTCCGACCGTGAAGATGCCCGATTTGATTGACGGCTCGCTTACAAACGCCGAAGCCGTTTTGCGCGGAAGCGAATTGAAGCGGGGCAGGTTAGAGCGCGTACGCGGTCCCTTCCTTAATGTGGTAAAAGAAATGCGGATCGATGGCAAGAAGGTGGTCCCCGGGGTGCTTGTTCCGAAGGGCACAATCGTAGACCTGGTGCTGATGGACGGAGGGAGCAACGAGCTGCCCACGCCCTACGTTTTAGGATTCAGCTATGAAGATGCGAAATTCAACATCATTGGATCCAACCTCAACATAGGCAATATCAATCTGGTGGGTGACACCACCGATGGAGTGATTCTGAAACAGGAGCCAACACCGGGTGAGGTTGTCATGGTGGGCGATGTGATTGATATCTGGATCGGCAAGGAGGGTACGGAGGTACCTGAGGAGGAAGAAATCCCTGGCGACACGCTCGCGTTTTAAGTTTCTGGTTTCACGTTTTAAGTTTAAGTGATAAGTGTTTGTCCGCATCGCATTGCTGTTTTTGCTGACATGCCATTTCTCGATGGCGCAGCTCCGGCGTCTTCCTGTCCCTGTCGCGGAGACACCGGCAACATCATATGACCGTGCGAATTCGTCCGCACGGACACAGGCGGAAGCACCCTTGACACTACCCTTCTTTGACGATTTTTCCCGTCCATTTCTGGGACGTTATGCAGACACCGCACGGTGGCAGAACAGCTTTGGCACATGGGTTAACGACGGCATGGCCATCCGGCCGCCCACCTTGTATGTGGCCACCTTCGACGGACTGGACTCTGCCGGCAACGCATACAATCCGAACGATGTATTGCAAAATGGCTATACGGATCAGCTTGTTTCGAGACCCATCGACTTGAGCGAGACGGTCCTTTCAACTTCGGAAAGAGCCGGCGTTTATCTAAGTTTCTTTTACCAGTGGCAGGGCAATCTCGAAGCACCTGACGCAAAGGATTTTCTTGAACTCAGCTTCCGCACGGCCGACGAAGGTGGTTGGGAGACAGTGATGACAATTTTCCCGGAAGAGGAAGCAGACCCGTCCGTCTTCCAACACGTCATTGTCCAGGTAGCCGGCGACGCATTCTTCCATTCGGCATTTCAATTTCGCTTCCGGAGTTTTGGACGACAATCAGGTCCGTATGATACGTGGCACGTTGACTACGTATATCTGAACAAAGGCAGAAACATGAACGATCTCTCGTTCCCCGACAGGGCCATCGCCACCAAGCCGGGTCCACTGTTTGGTAAGTACAGGGCCATGCCACGTCGTCACCTGTTTTCCAATGACCAGTTGACGCCGCCTCATTTCGATGTCAGCAACATGAAAAGCATTGAAGCACCCGTCAACTTTAGGACAGAGGGGTATTTTGCCAGTACGATTCTCGACGCCGGCAGCACCACCACCTATGAGACGGTCATCAGCAAAGCCACGCCCATTAATATCGACGACAACGTACTACTGGCATACGACCGACGTACGGTGCGCCTGGACACCCTTCCTGATGTCAACAACCCGTTGCAGTTTCCGACCGATCCCGGCATTGACTCCACACTCATCCGGCTGACGATTGCGTTACAAACGCGGGATGACATTCCTTTTGACTACGTGCCGCCCATCGACGCCGACTCCACCGGCGATTACACCAAAAACTATCTGCCTATTCGCTTTTCAGTGAACGACACCGTAAGCGCCGACTACGTGCTGTCATCCTACTATGCCTATGACGACGGTGTTGCCGAGTATGCAGCCGGGTTGATTGAACCGGGAAACCTCCTGGCTTATGCATTCGAGATGGATACCAGCTACGCACTAAAGCAAGACACGTTGGTTGCGTTCGATGTCTACTTTCCGCCCTACGCGGTTACGAACAACCAGACAGTTGACTTCTTTATTTATCATGACGATGACGGCGTGCCCGGCGATCTTTGGCTGCGGATCCCTTCGCGTCGTGTACTTCGCAACGGCATCAATCAATTTCAGCGGATCGAATTTCTTCCGGCGCTGCTCATCAATGAAAAAAGGTTCTATATCGGCTGGCGGCAACCGCTCGCGGGCAAAGTGGTGGTAGGGCTCGACATCAGCAACGATACAGGGGACAGGATGTTTGTCAATACCAACGGGTTCTGGTACCAGAATGACGATGTCAAAGGAAGTCTCATGCTGCGGCCCGTTTTCGGCTCAGGCATTATCGACGCACGCGTGGGCGTTGAAGCAACGGAAGAACCGATAGCGGTCTATCCCAATCCCAGCCACGGCACTTTCTATGTCGATGGCCCAGCGGACGCTATTGAAATCTTTTCCATGACGGGCGACAAAATTCCCTTCCGTACGATGACGCGCGACGGGCAAACAGAGGTCAGCATAGACACTGTCATTCCCGGCCTTTACATCTTGCGTTACACGCAGGGCAAAACGCTGCGGTCGCTCAAGTTGATCATTGCCCCATAATCACATTCAATTCGATCGGTGCCGGGCTGAAACACAACACGAAGACCAGAACGGCAATCCACCCGAGGACAATACGTGTCTGATCGAGGGGTTCTTCAATTTCCGACCGGGGATGTTCAATGCCAATAAACCGCCCCAGGATAAACGCAAACAGCAGCCATCCCTGGTAGCCGGTGATCCCTGGACGATAGACCATCAACGTAAACTGTGCTGCGAAGATCAACAGCACATACATAAGCGTTTCCTTAAAGGGCATCCGTAATCCCTTAAATGTGAAAAAGAGGAAGAGCAGATAGAGGGCGATGCCGGTAACCAGTTCGCCCTGAGGTAGCGCCGGATCGATGTAGGGAAGTCCGAGGCCGGCGTAGAAGACCAGTGCAAGGAAGAACACGCGCGCAATCCTGCGGTGAATAGCGAATCCGAACAGACCGTACAGCACATGTCCTCCGTCGAGTTGGCCAATAGGCAGCAGGTTGAGACAGGTGACAAACAGCGCAATATAGCAGGCAAGCAACAGCGGATAGTGCATGAGTTCATGTGCATTAGGGACCCGGGCCGGGTCGTCCACTGTCTTGGAGAAAAGCCAGAAGATCAGGTTGGTGCCGATTTTGACATCGAGGACCGGGCCGTGCTCACTCAAGAACGCGTCGTCATACACCACGTCTGCATAGTCTGTACCGTACGCTTCGTATTCGGGATGAAACTGGTAAATGTACTCAGGCGGGGGCAGCGTTTGAAATCCGTAAAAAAGAACCACCAGTGCGACGACAAAACCCGCTAACGGGCCAGCGATACCGATATCAAAATTCTGGATGTTGCGTACTGGCCGCGACCGCAAGCGGATGACCGCTCCCATTGTACCCAGGTTGAATGGAAAAAAAGGAATCGGCGGAATGGGGATGTAGTAAGGCAGCGACGCTTTCACTTTATGAAACATCGCCACGAAATAGTGCCCGAACTCATGAACCGTCAGGATCAGCAGCAAGGGAACTGAATAGGCAAATCCCCTGGCGAAATCTTGCCAACTGTATTCGCCCGAAAAAACGTTGCTTCCGTAACTCCACTGAGAACCGGCAATCGTCGTAGTGATGAACGTAACAACGAACAACGCTATTTGAAAGAGGACACGCTTGCGCTCGCTATGCATGGAAATATTCCAGTATCAGATTAGGAGAAGTGACGTGTATGGTTTTGATGCCGAGTGACCTGGCGCCCTCGATGTTGACGGCGTAATCGTCGAGAAAAAGCGTTTCTTCCGGCAGCAGGTTATTTTCATCCAGCACCTGTTCAAAAATATCCGCGTCGGGCTTTCGCTTTTTCATCTGATGGGAATAATAGGCCTTATGGAAGTAGGTGTCAAGCGGCCGTTTTTCCGGGTGGTTAGGAAGCAGGAATTCGTTGATATGGCGTACATGAATGGCGTTTGTATTGCTGAGAAGAAAAACACGAAACTCGCCCTGCAATTTCTTCAGCAGTTCAAGCTTTAGCGGCGGTATGCCGAGCAGCATGGCATTCCAGCTATCGTCAATTTCCTTATCAGATGCTGAGATCGCATACGTCGCGCGCACGAAATCGCGGAACGCGTCATCGCTCATCAGGCCCTTTTCATATTCAAGAAAACCGGCTGCCGACAGGTAGCGGTCGTGCACCTCCTGCTGGGGAAGTTTAGAAAGGTCAGCAAAAGAGTGGAGTGTTTGTTCGACCGAGAGGTCAAGAATAACACCGCCTAAATCAAAGATCAGGTTTTTAACAGTGGAGACGAGCACTTCAAGGTGTTTACAGTGTGAGACTAATTGCGTCCCAATTTAGCACCAATAGATCTTCGGGGGGCGTCGCGGCCGGCTTTTTTTTAAAGCTGGCCGCGGGCGCAAGTCAGGTGCTCATTGCCGCACTTCGTTTCCCCGGACCCATTTTTTCAGTTCCACCTGCTCTTCAGCGGTGAGGTAGGAAAGTGATTTTCGATATTCTTTGAGAAATAGTTTTTTGCTAAAGCTCATTTTCTGAAGGATCAGTTTGCAGTACACGAGCATGCTTCTCTTAAAACCTTTTCCGTCCATTTTCTTGCCTGATTTTTACTTAGCGTACGAAAATTCAAACTATAGGTTTACTTCATGTGTCCTGATTTGATAACCGGTATGATCGTGTTGTGGTTTTGCACTCACCGGCAACCAGGGTAAAAACATACAGTACCGCGAAAATTTTCGCGTGCCGCAGACAGGCGTGATGCAAAGCGCATCAGCACTAAGCCAAGACTCCGGCGGGAACAAAAATCAGCCGGGACTTGTGCATACACGGAATTTCAATTGAGCTTGGTGCTAAATTCTGCAAGCGGGCAAAAAAAAGCAACTTCTTTCTTAATTTATCGATACCACGGAGAATCTTCATTATCAAACTGCTTTAGGGTGATGCATTTTCATGCTTTGAATTAAATTAAAGGTAGAGGTACACTTACAGATAGAAGTGACCTTCAGCCTCCGGTTGATACAATACTTTTTCAACCTTGAATCTACCGATCCCCCCCGGTACGCGCCAGGATGTAATATCTCCTTCCCGACAGCCGAGCAACGCAATGCCGATCGGCGAAAGCACGGACACTTTTTGTTCTTTGCTGTCCGCATCCTGCGGGTAGGTGATGGTGATTTCGATCTCCCGACCGCTCTTGATTTCTCGCAGCAGTGCGCGGGAGTTCATCGTCACAATATTATTCGATATGCGGTCCTGTTCAAAAGTCTTGGCTGCTTCCAATTCCTTCAACAGACGACCCGCAATTTCGGGGCTCTTATTTTGCAAAGAAGCAAATTCAATCAAACCGGTAATGCGCTTGTAGTCATTAACGGTGATATACATCGTCTTTTCCATTTCCATTGTCTTTTCCATATTCATTGTTTTTCGCTCACAGTGATACAGTATCCATGCCAGAGAAAAAGTCGCCGATCGCGCCCAGGACCGCGTTTTCATCTGGCCATGATGGGCGTTTTTACCCTAATGGGGGATTTTACCCGCCGTAAGTGGTAATTGGCAATTTGGCAATCGGCAATTGGTAATTGGTAATTGGCAATTGGTGACGTGTACACCGAACGGAGCGTTACCAATCCCCAAATGCTCAGTGCCCAATGACCAATGACCAATGACCAATGACTAATGACTATTGACTAATTCCAGTGGGGACAAATGCACCACTGGCCGATTTATCCCCACTTTTTGGAAAGGCCTCAAGGGCTTCGTGGCAAACGTTAGCGGTATTTCGTGGTTATTTGATAATGGTATGCATTTTGGGGTAGCTCGCCAAAGCGAAATTGATTATGCTGGGTGGCGTTGAAGAATTAGTGATCAAGGAGCTAAGCGGACTGTGCAAGTCTTGTGTTCACGCTGAAGATTGCGTGTACCGGAAAAACTCGCTGAAGGTTGTCATTCAGTGCGAAGAGTTTGAGAGTGTCGGCACGGCGGCCAACGATCGTAACGGCAACTCGACGGTGCCCGGGTTGTGTTTGAATTGTAGCAAGAATCAGTTTTGTACATTACCAAAAGAAATATCAGGGGTTTGGCATTGCGAGGAATATGAATAGCATAAAAAAAATCTGGAACGAAATAGCCGGGCTGTTTCGCAAAGAAAAGAAGGGCGCAAACCCGAAAAACGGAAAGTGGAAAGAATTTAATAAGCACGCTATTCTCGTTTCCGAAGGGTTCTACCAGCACGATCTGAAGCATGGTGATTGGAGGCAGTACTATGAAAGTGGTGAACTGTTGATAGAGGAAACATACGAGAGGGGCGTACTCCACGGCCGCTATGCTTGTTACCATACCAGCGGAGTGCTGCTCAGTGAGGGTCAATACCGGCACGGTCGACGCGAAGGGTACTTCAATGTCTTCGACGAATCTGGCAAACCGGTGAAGCGCTTGCTGTTTGTCAACAACGTGATGGTGGAAGAAGTCGACGCCACCCGGCTTTCTCCCGGAAAGCGGATGGCTGTCTAGGGCTGTATACGATGAACGGAGCGCCGAACGGCACGGGGAGTGGGCCCAGCAGGGCATGATCCTGCGACCCCCTGATTATGAGTCAGGTGCTCTAACCAGCTGAGCTATGGGCCCTTTTTCCAGCTCGCACTGAAAAAATGAGGTGCAATTTTAACGATTCGCGCATTATATAGCAAATCTGCAACCCTGCAACCTGCATCCTGCAACCCTGCAACCTGCAACCTACCCCACGAACCGGTACCCTTCGGCAGGCTCAGGGACCGGCAACCTGCAACCTAACGTCCCCTCGCGTGTAGCTGACCATTCCATAACATCAAACGTCCCTACCCGCAGGTACAACACCCTGCAACTATTTCCGCAACGCGTCATAC
>CAYMWA010000009.1:26280-48161 GCA_964393795.1 uncultured Roseivirgaceae bacterium | reverse complement strand
TTTGGATTATCGTCATAGTAGAATTTCGCTTGCTCCGCGGTATGAACCGTTATCATCACGTGAGCCTCCGCATTGTGCGCGCGAATCTTGTCGGCGGTCATCCGAAAGGGAACATCTTTCTTGTCGAGAATCACAACGGTTTTGCCCTTGCTCCACTCAATCACTTCGTCGAGTGTCGGAATTCGAAAGTCCGTAAGGTTGCCTTCGGAATCTTTCAGCTTCAACTTCCTGACTTCCTCCCAGGTGTAATCCGATAACTTGCCCGTACCATTCGTAGTTCTGTCAAGTGTTGCATCGTGCATCAACACAATTACGCTGTCTTTTGTCAGTCGCGGATCGATTTCAAAAGTCGCCGGCGTGTGTCGGAGCACGTATTCAAAGGTTTCAATACAGTTCTCCGGGTATCCGGGCGCCGCACCGCCACGGTGGCCGCTGATCAGCGGGATGTCTTTGCCGGTGTAATGAAAGTAGTCTTGCAGGTCGGCAACATTATCGATTTTCAAAATATGCAGTGGCGCTTCCTGCGAGGATGGGGTACCTGTTTTGCAAGCCCAAAGGATGAGGAAGACACACAGAGAGAGGAAGATATTCCGGCTGTAGTTCATCACGATCATTTTTGTTTTCATTTGACGCTATTAAAATGGTTCATTCTTGTTTTCCCTGCGGCGCTCGGCTGTTCAACAGATTCAATGTAATCTCACCGGCAGCATTCAGCGAAAACAACGTGACGGAGGAGTTTTCCTGGACGATACGGCGGTAGTGCTTCAGGGGCATTCCAAGTTTGTACGCCAGATAGAGACGGTTGGTGCCATTATGCCCGACCACCAGGATCGTCCCGTTGGCGTGTTTCGCAAGGCACTCCGCAAAAAATACTTCCACACGCTCTACGATCTCCGTCGCAGTTTCGCCAGTGCCTCCGGCTTTCGCTGACGAGGGATCACTGTTCCAGGCTTCCCACAAACTTGCGTTTTCTCTGATGAATGCTTCTCTTGTCTTTCCCTCCCACTGACCGAAATCCGCTTCAATGAGGCGGGAGTCTTTAATTACCGGCCGACCTCCGCCGGCAATTTCTGCCGTGTGGCAGGCACGTTCCAAAGGGGAAGAATAGACAGCGTCCAGGTTGACGTTTTCCAGCTGCCTATAAACGAACGCAGCCTGACGGATTCCTTTTTCCGTCAGCGGGATATCGGTCCTGCCACAGTAGCGGTTGCCCTCAGCATTCCATGCGGTTTGTCCGTGCCGAAGGAGGTAAACATTAAGCATGAGCATTTCTATTTTTGATGTATTCCTTTTCTTCCAACAGTTCGACAAACGCGTCATAGCGTTGGCGATAGGCGCTGCTCAGGTGTTTGTCCGGATGTATTTCCTTTTCGATTTGTGTCATTGCGGCCGAAGCTTCGATCACGGACTTAAAATGTGTTTTGGATGCCGCCAATATTGCCGCACCTACTGCACCGGATACGTACTTCATTTTGTAGACAGGAAGATTGAGCACACTACTGCGGATAGTCAACCATACATCACTCTTACTACCGCCGCCCGCGGTGTATATCGACCGAACTTTTTCGCCCGACAGGGACTGAATCAATTCATAGGCGTAGCGTTCAATATACGCAACGCCTTCCATGCTGGCCGCATACCTTTCCGCCTCCGAAAGGCCTTCAGGGCAGAACCCTCTTGCTTGCGCGGCAATGAACGGAAAGCGTTCGCCAGGCTGCATCAGTGGATAAGCGAGGTGATTACTCGGAATGATCTGCCTTGCCTCCGCATTCAGCGTATCCAGATCCGCATCGATTGTTTTCGTAATCCAGTCAGCACCGGTATTGCTTGCGCCTCCCGGCATCCAGAAACCCTCAGGATGTCGGTGATTGTATAACCGGTCTTCCGGATCCAGAATTTCGTTTCGTGTAACCCCTTTGATCACCAGTGTCGTGCCAATAGTGGTATTCCAGTCGCCCAACTTTACCGCGCCGGATGCTATTTGTGAGGCACATCCATCCGTCATGCCCGCGACCACTTTTACATCCGGGTGAAGTCCGACCGTGCGGGCAAGATCCGGAACAAGATTTCCAATAAATGATCCGGAAGGCACGACTTCCGGCAACCATTCCTTGCGCAAGGGCAGGCGCGTGTACAAGTAGTCCGGCCATCTCCGCGCTGTAAGGTCGAATCCGGACTTCAACGCGTTGGTGTAATCGGTAATGCCCCAACGATTCGTCAACTTGCCTGTAATGTAGTCGCAGGCATGCGCCCACTTCCAGATACGGGTCGCCTTGTCTGGAAAAGTGTTGACGAACCAGACCATCTTAGACAAACCACTGGAGGCGTTGAATCCCGTATAGCCTTTGTTGTGATACTTTAACGCCAACTCGCGGCAAAGTCTGCCAGCATCAGCTGAACGCTTGTCACTGTACATGATCGCATTGTGCAGTGGTTGCTGCTTGTCATCGATGGGAACTACCGTCCCTGAAGTTGACGTGACGGCGATGGCCTTCACATACGGTAGCACATCCTTTGCTTGCACATCACGGGAAAGTGATTTCAGCAAGAGCAGACACGCTTCCCACCATACCGACGGAGACTGCTCCTCGAGCGATTGTTCACTGAGTGCAAACACTTCTTCGTGTGCGCAGACGATCGCTCCCTTTGCATCCATCAGGACCACTCGGGCGCCCTGCGTTCCGATATCTATTCCAATAAGGTATACTGCCATGTTAAAATATCTTCCTGAATCCCGCACGCACGGCCTTCCATTCCTGATACAGAGCTTCGGCGCGCGCCGGGTCGCGCGGTTCAATTACTTCAATGTCATCTTCATCCGTGTGTGAAATATTCAGGGCTTCGTTGCATATCAGGGTGGCACCTCTTACCGAAGCCTGTTCGAATCCTTTCCTCACCTGAATTTTCCTGCCGATCAAGTCGGCTACGCATTGCCGCAACGCGCCGCTCTGCAACCCACCGCTACACGCCCACACATAATCTGCGTCGTGCTTTGCCACATCGACGAGGCATACATAATTTTCACGAATGCAGCAGGCGATATCCCAGATAGTTGCCCATACAAAGTTCGCGCGGGTGAGTGCGTGGGACACCGGGACGTCGAAAACAAATCCCGCATGGGTAAGCGGCCGATCCTCCTCCGCAATCAGAGAACCCAGGGAAGCCACACAGAAGGCATCAGAAATGTTTTGTAGTTCGTGTTCGATGACATCATACGATTCATTCGGGTAAAATATCTCTTTCAGACGTTGATAATTTAGCCCGGTAACTCCTGCGTTCGCTTCCAGAATAAAGTTGCCCTGATCGACATGACGATTGGTCCACGTTCGTTGTTTGTCGTCAATCACATATTCGGGCATGATCTTGACAATCGGTGTTGTAGTCCCTGAAACGATCACGATGTCGTTCACCGCGGGACGGGTACTTTTGATGGCAAGTTGCGTGTCTGCGCCGCCAACGATGACGCTTGCGTCGGATGGAATGTGTAGTTCCGCAGCACTCGCATTCGAGACGGTGCCGAGAATCGTGCCCGAATCGTGCAAAGGCGGAAGTATGCTTTCAGAAAGTCCAAAGTACTGGCAAAGACGCGGAGACCACTCCTTTGCCGCAACGTCGTACAACTGTGTTTCCGATGCCTGTGCATCTTCATAGCCCGGAATGCCACTCAGCCGGAATTGCGCCCAGTCACTCAGACTCATTATGGTGTGCAGTTTCGAAAAAATTTCGGGACGCTTATTTTTGATACCGATCAGCTTGAGTGCGGAAAACAGAGAGCTTGGATAACGCCCGGTGAGCGCATAGATGTCGTCCTTGTTTCCCACCTGCGCTTCATATTCCCGGCCACGATGATCATGGTTTGGCAATCCGATCAGTCCCTGTCCGGCCGCATCGAGCAGCACAATGCCTTCGCGTTGACTGCTGGCCGTCACCGCCCTCACTTTTATGTCCGGGGCCCGGGAAATCGCCCGACGACTCAACTCGACAATCTGGTTCCACAGTCGTTGTGGATCAAAAAAGAGTGCATCGGCGTACAATTTATCTCTTTCATAATGGACGTCGTCGCGTTCAACAGCACGTATTTCACCGGCGGCCGTGGTCACGGCAACACGGACGTTGCCGGTACCGATATCGATAATCAAATAGCCATCGCTCTGCCTCATCATTCTATTGTTTGTAACCTTTCCTCATTTATCCGTGGTTGTCTTCAATTTGCCCGCTCGTGCAGAAATTTGTGAAAAGCGCTTCAGCAGGGCATCATTTAAAATGGCGGCGTGATGGTCTTCCACCTCATGGGTCGCACCCGCGATATGCGGCGTCGCCAGCACGTTCGGCAGATGAATAATCCGGTAGTCAACTTCGTCGGGAGGTTCATGATCGAAAACATCGAGAACCGCCCCGCGAATCAACTGCTTATCCAGGACCTCAAACAGGTCATCGCGCTTCACAACGACCGCACGTGCCGTGTTGACAAAGATAGCGTCCCTTTTCATACGGCTTAAAAGACCCTTGTGAATCATGCCATTTGTCTGATCATTTACCGGCAGGTTGATGGACACAATATCACTCGTTTCAAACACTTCTTCAAGGGACACCCTTTCATAGTCGGGATCAAACGAAGTAAGAAATGGATCATAAAAAATAATGTGACACGGAAAGTGCTTCACCAGCTTTGCAATTCTCTGTCCGACGGCACCGAATCCCACCATACCGATGGTCTTTCCGGCAAGTTCGTTCCCCTTGAACTGGAGATACGAAGTATGTGCGCCGGCTTCCCATTGCTCCGACCGCAACCACTGCCATCCCGCAATGGTATTGCGCATCAACGTAATCACGTTGGCGACAAACATCTCGGCGACTGCCTGCGCGTTTCGCGCCGGAGTGTGTAAAACAGGAATATCTTTTTCTTTTGCGGTCTCAAGGGAGACATTCGATGGCGTGCCCCGGCATACGCCGATAAACTGGAGATGGCTGTTGCGTTCAATGACTGTGCGCGTCACTTCATCGTGTTCGGTGATGAATGCGTCTGCATCAGTCTCTTTCAGAAGTGCGAGCAACTCTTCTTCATTATAGGCCCGACCATGCGGCTTCCATGGTTTGTAGATAACTTCACCGAAAGCTTCTGTCAGTTCCTTTCGCGCGCTTTGGTTGTACGGTGCGGTAATCAGTATTCTCATTCTTCTTTTCCAACTTTAATTCAACTTCAAATTATATGACCATGTCCGTCGCCGGACTCACTTTCTTCAATTCGCCAATCCTGGTGTTTTCGTACGCTCCTCTTCCGTCACGTGATTCAGCGTCCGCGCATTATCCGGAAGTGTAATAAACTTCGTTAAAAAGGCACTGACGAAGTAAAGGCCGGCGAGTATCCATGCCACACCAGCATCACCAACCATTCCGATAAAAAGGCCTACGATTGCAGGGCCGATGAAAACAGGGAGACCAGCGCCGAGGTTTAATATCGCCATCGCCGCACCCTTGTCCTTCTTCACTAGTGACGGCACCAATGCAGACAGGGGTACATAGCCGGCGAGCAGGCCACCCCACAATATGCCCGGTATCAATACGAGCCAAAAGTTTCCGTCAGCAATTTGTGGCGTGTAAAAGAACAACAATGTCGACACTCCGCATCCTACACCACCAAACCACATCACTGTATTCCTCCATCCAAGTCTGTCGCCCACGAAACCAAAAATGAGATTGAAGAGGATGTTGCTCGTGAATATCGTGCCCCATATTTGCAACCATTGTGTGGTCGTGAAACCATGCAATGCCATGTACATGGGAAGGAAAACCGGAAAGGCGAACTGTGCGGTGGTATTGATTACGCGCACAATGCCACCGAGCAATACCTTCGGTTCTTCCTTTACAATGGTGAGGCCCTTTACAAGTTCTCGTGCGCGCGATCCGGCGACAGCTGAGGCCGTCTGAAATTTGTCTTTGGTGAGGACGAGTGCAAAGAACGCACCGAGCAGTACCCAAAAAATTGAACTCCACAGCGTGTTCAAATAACCGAGTTCGATGATGGCCCAACTGGAATAGTAGGCACCAAAGACGTTTAGTCCGCCAGTGAATACGAACCAGAACCATCCGACCGCGGCGCCCAGCTTTTCCCTGGGACTTTTATAGGTAATCCATACAAGGAAAGAGTAAGCAAAGAGTGGATAACCAAATCCACGTATCGCGTAAGTGATAAGCATCACGCCGTACTCCAGCGCTGGCAAGCCGTATCCGACAAAGCCGACGGTTCCGATGATATAGAGGAGCACGCCCATCAGCATTGTTTTCCTGGGACCGAACCCCTCGGCGAGCACACCTGAGAACCAGGATGAAATGGCAATGGTGACGCCGTAGGCTGTGAAGAGCGACGCAGATTGCTGGATGGTCATGCCACGTTCAAGAAGGTAGGGACTGAGCCATCCCTGTTCGACACCATCGCCCATCATGAAGATCAGAATGCCGAGATAGCCCCACCCCAGCGGGCCCGGGATGCCTGCTCGATCGAGTATGGATGTGCTCAGCTTGATTTCTCTATTCATCTTCTGTTTTGGTTATGGTCCTTCCATTCAATCACTGTCGTTCATTCGTCAAACATCTCGGAATGCAATTTCCCCTGCATATCCGGCATGTCGAGATGCAAGAGCGCCGCGACGAGTGCTGCCACGTCAACGGTCTCCATGACGGGTATCACGCCACCTTTCCTGAGACTTGGCCCAAAGGCAACAAATCCTGTTTGGATTTCAGCGAAGTCGGGATAGTAGCCATGCGTTCCCCTGTTGATGTGTTTTGCAAACGGCCCCTTTTCCGAACCTACAAATGAAAAGCCGCGGGCACCGGCAAGTGCAAACGCTGCAGCCGGATCAGATCCGGCGTTGTCCAACTGGTGTCGGTCAATGATGCGAAACTTATTTTCCTTGAACTCGGGGCGTGCTTTTAACAGTTCCCTTATCGCATCGACCGTTCTCTCGTCGTCAGGATCGTTCACGTACAAAAATGAAGAGCCTCCAGCCGGCTTAAATCGCGCTCGCCATGTACCACTCCCATTGTCGTCATACAACCCGGCAGTCTTCAGCAAATAGTTAGGGGAAAAGGATGTGTGGACATCGACAAAGCCGTGATCACCTGTCACGATAATAACAGTACTGTCTTCAATTCCGGCGCGTTGAATTGATTCAAGAATATGGCCCACGGCTCCATCGGCATTGGCAACGGCACGCACAACTTTGTCTCCCTCCCTCCCTTGCAAGTGCTCAAAATGATCGACACACGACAGGCGAACCGTTGTAAGCGCAGGCCTGTATTGCCGAATAAGATATCCTGTGATCCGTCCGACATTTTCGTCCATAATAAAAAGGTCCTCGTTCGTGTTGAAGCTGATGGAGTCCAGCCGACCGGTTGCCTGCTTTTGGACCTCATCCATCAGTCCTTCAGGAACGCTGTAGCGACTTGTGATTTCCAATTGAGTAAAGCCACGACGCTTGACAATCGGGATATTGTAATCGACAGGGGCACCCACGGACACCGGCCAGTTTACGGACGCAGTGACGCCATTCTTCTCCTCGACGGCATCCCACAATGTCTTCGCCGTGATGTCCTTTTCATACCAGTACCACTCGGGCCGTTCTTTGGGGCTGAAAGGCGAATTGTGAAAGATCCCATGGTGCTCGGACCGCACGCCGGTCATGATCGATGTATGGTTGGGAAAAGTCAGGGACGGGAAGATGCTATTCACGCCGTCGGCGGATACCCCGGCCGTTGCCATTCGACGCAGGTTAACTGCACCCCATGAAGGATCACGATAAAAGTCGGGCCGAAAACCATCGATTGAAATAATCACTACATGCTTCACCGTTTGCGCAAGGGCACCATGTTGCGTTAAGAGAAGCAGCACAGTGCATATTAACATCAGTCGCTTTATTGCCATTATGTGTTTTGTGTTGGTCATCAGCCTACAATCAAAGCAGCTCAAGTTCCGCCGAAAGAAAATAGTGATCACTTGGATAGAAGCCGTTCTTGTGATCTTTGATGATCGCGGAGGCGAGCGGCTTCAACGGCCCTCTGCAAAAGACAAAATCGATCTTTCCGCCTTTCTGTTTACCGCGCTCATAGTTGGCTCCCTGAAACGCATGTGCTGTGTAACCGGGGTCGCCCTCGCCGTGGACAACGGCATAGCTATCCTCCCAGCCACTCCTGATGATGCTGTCAAATACCGGGCTTCCCCACTTCGAATTAAAATCGCCGGTGAGTATCTGTGGAAAGTCGGCCAGATATTGATTGCTTTCTTCCGCCACCATCTTCAGCTGCTGGACTTTCGCTTTACCGGAAACATGATCCAAATGCAAATTGATTACCCTGAATTCTTTTCCGCTTGCCTTGTCTTTCAGTCTTATCCAGTTTGCATGGCGGGCGCGTGCGGTATCCCACGACTTGCTTCCAGCAACAAGGGGGTTTTCCGAAAGCCAGTAAGTACCGGCAGCGGTGAGGTCGTATCTTCTCGTATTAAAAAGAATAGGATTCTTCGCAACCCAATGATAGCCCACCGGGTGCGCATCCATATACGGGCCGTCAAAACCAAAGAGAAGAAACTTGGGAAACGCTTTTCTCAAGTCTTCCGCCTGTACTTTGATTACCTCTTGCAGACAAACAATATCGGGCCTGTACTTCTTGATGACTTCTATGCAATAATCCTTGCGCTGAGGCCAGCCTACTCCTTTCACTTCGTCATCCGGCAATGCCACCCTGATGTTACAGGAAAGTATCGTATGACTCGACTTCTTTTTGTCGTTTTCATCAGACACGGCCTTTGCCCCAGCCCCTTGCGGGATAAAAGGAACGAGGCTCGAAATGCCGATACCTTTGAGAAATCTTCGTCGTGTTGCCTTAGCGTGTATGCGTTCCATGTCGTTCATCGTCTTCTCATTACATTTGGGAATCAAGCACCGGTTTCTGCGATCTCGTTGATTCGCAAATAGGCACCGTGCTCAAGCAATTCTCGTTGCAGTTCCTTTACATTCACTTCGGAAGGTAGCACCCCCTGACGAACCGCCATTTTTGCCGCACGGCCGGCGGCTTCGCCCATGGCCATACAGGGGGCCATGACCCGGATTGCTGACATGGCCTCATGCGTTGCTGAAACACACCGCCCGGCAACGATAAGATGGTTGACCTTTTGCGGAATGAGTGAACCATAAGGAATGTCATAGCAGTCACCACACCACTCAAGCGTACATCCACCCCCTTGAGGATGGTGAATATCCAGTGGATAACTGGCGACCGCCACCGCATCGTCAAATTTCCGACAACTCATGATATCCTCCCGCGTCATCGTATAGTGGCCCTTGATTCTTCTGGTCTCCCGAATGCCAAGGAAAGGAGCGGTTTTAAGAAAGTATGCCTGTTCAAAGCCCGGAACGTATTCAATCAGATATCGCTGAATGTCGGCAATTTGATGACGCCCCTCGATCTCGCCCTGAGTCAGGCTCTCCGGATCCGTTCCGTTCACACCATTGACGCGCGTCATGTTTACCCACACTTCGCCCTTCCGAAGACCGGTAATAAGAATGGTTCTTTCAACCGGAATCTCCAATCCGGCCTCATGCGCCTTCTTGATTTGGCCACGCATACCCACAAGTACGAACTGGTTGTTTTGCCCGAAGTATTCGGCCGGGATGAAATCCGTCAAATAGGTTCTGGGTTCTTCTGCAATACTGAGACGCAACTTTTCGGTGTCAACTCCGCCGAGGCAGAACATCAGCGTGGGAGGTTGTACACCACCATGTTCGTTGCCGTATTCGCACGGTACCCCGGCGCGATAGGCAACATCGGCATCACCCGTACAATCAATGACTACCTTTGAAAGAATCACTTCACGGCCGGCCTTGCTCTCAATAATAACGCCTTTCAAATCATCACCTTCCATTACAACCCCCGCACAAAACGTATAAAACATAACATGCACGTTGCTTTCGACGAGCATTTGTAAGGCCACTGTCTTCACAGCCTCCTGCTCAACGAGCGTAAGACTCATGTGCAACGGACAAGGCCTGTGTTCACTTGCAGCGTTAACAAGCTTCAACCGATCAATCAGCTTCTGCGGAAGACCCTTGATAATCTGATTCCCTTTTTGCCCAAGGAACCCGAGAATTGGCAGGCCGATGGTCATGTTGCCTCCAACGAAACTTCGACTTTCAATAAGCGCAACACGAAGACCATCTTCAGCCGCCGCTTGTGCGGCAGTAATTCCCGATGGTCCGCCGCCAACCACTAAAACGTCGACCTCCATGCGAACAGGCAATTCACGAGCCGGCTCTGTTATTTTTTGACTTTTAGACATTATCTCCTCCTTTCATTTTTAGTTCTGTAATTCACTCCACGTCATCCTTCCTGTCAGCAGCCTTCTGCTTCAGTGGCCTTTCCGGTCGAATCATTGTCCAAAGAATGAAGACAGCGATAGGATGCAAAAACGCCATCGCGATGAATATCTTGTCGGAACCAAGCGTCCCAATAAATTCTCCGATAAAGTAATTGAAAAGTACAGCTCCCAGCGCACCGAACCCTCCGGCAATGCCCAGCACGCTTGCGACATTCTTCACTGGAAATGTCTCTGCTACAACAACACTAAGGCTGAACAACCAACTCAGGCACGCCATGGCAACGACGCTGAAGACCAGCAGTGTAGAGGCAGCGTTGGGAAGGATGGGCGCCAACGCACACAGCGGTGCGAACACTGCAACGGCGGTCAACATAATCTTCCTGGATCGAAGTGGTACAATTCCCCTCCGCACCATCCAGTCAGACCAGGCCGAAGTACCGATGGCACCAAGATCCGCTACCAGAAAGGGAATCCATCCCACCATCCCAACTTGCGCCAGGCTTAATCCCGATTCTTCCTGGAGATATCCAGGAAGCCAGAACAGGCAAAAGTACCAAACTGGGTCGCTGACAAACCGAATTAGCAATACGCCCCACAAGCTTTTCGTTCGCCACAACTGCTGCCAGTCAAATCCATCCGTGGCAGAAACGACAGTCTTCTCCACTTCGGCGGCTACCTCCGGCGGCGGGTCACGGTAAATCAATTTCCAAAGGATTGCGATCACAATACCCACCGATCCCAGTACAAGAAAAACTGTTTCCCAATTGTAAGTTAGTGCCAGCCATGCTACCAGGGGCGGCGCAATAATCGCCCCGATGGAACTACCAGCCACGCAGAGGCTGTTAGCGGTCGCGCGCATTTTGCCGGAAAACCATATTGTAACCACTTTCAGTTGCGCGGGGAAATTCGTCGGTTCGGCGGCACCAAGAAGTCCACGAAAAAAAGAAAACTGTCCCACTGAAGTTGAGATACCCCCACCCAAACATGCCACTGACCATGTAATCACCCCGTAAAACATTACCTTCCCTGCGCCGAAGCGATCGACCAGCCATCCCGCTACCGGATACATCACCGCATAACAGACTGTAAAAATATTGATGATGACCGCATAGCCACCGTCATCCAGCCGAAACTCATCCTTGAGAATGGGTTTCAGGATCGACACTATTTGCCGATCGGCATAGTTGAAGATGATCGCAATGAATACAATGGCCACGATAAACCACCTTCTGCTTTCCGGTCGCCAAATCGTCTTGCTTTCTCTTGGCTTTGCCACCAATAATTCTTCTCTCGTTTTATTCACTGTCCGTCCTCAACAAATTTTCAAAATATTAGTCAGTCGTCTTCGTCTGGTCAAAAAATCTTTCCTTCCGGCTGTTTGCAGGTCTAAGATCGCGAATGGCATCAGCAACTTCCAGCACTTTGTCAGACAACAATATATCGGCGCCCTCCAGAACAAGCTTCCGATAAGCAGCAATCCGTTCGTCTTTGTCTTCCAAACGTTCCCACGCCTTTGCGGTATAATTGATACACATCACGTTTCGTTCGTGCAATGTGTCATAAAGCTCAGGATCCACTGTTTTGCTGAGGTAAGCCACGATATTCGACCATGGGATGCCTGTCTTTGCGAACGCCTCGAATCGTTCCATGTCAAGGATGAAGGCCTCGAACATGATATCCTGGTTACGTCGGTAATAGAAGAGTGCCTCGTCGGGCGTGTAAGCCGATACCAGGACATAAGACTCCGCCTGGTTATCCGTAATCTCCTTCAGCAGAAGCGGTAACGGCACGTCCTTTTTGTCAAGCATGAGAATCGTCTTGCCACGCGCCCACTGCAACATTTCACTGAGCCTGGAAATACGGTATCGGGTGATATTTCCCGCTGGATCTCTTAGCCGTAGCCGTTTAAGCTCCTTCCATGTATAATCGGAAATTTTCCCGGTGCCATTGGTCGTCCTGTCCAGCGTCGCATCGTGCATGACGACCACCACACTGTCTTTCGTCAGCCGGGGATCCAGTTCAAAAAATGCAGGCGTATGGCGAAGTGTGTTCTCGAATGTCGCAATGCAGTTTTCTGGAAAATTTAGGGTAGCGCCCCCGCGGTGGCCGCAGACGATCGGTATACGATCAGGTGTGTATCGAAAAAATTCCTTCAAGTCTGCGACGCTTTCAATCTTCAGCGTATTGAGCGCCTGTGCATCAACAGTAGTGGATGTCACCAACAAGAAGAAGATTGCAATCGGATGTTTCAGCCACACCGCACAACAATCCCGATTCAGCCACCTGGAATACACTTTATTGAGCACCATCAGGAGTTGCCAGTTTAAGTTTAACAATCACCGGATAGTGGTCCGACAGATGATCTGTAGTCTTGTCGTGGACCACGTCTGCCAACACTACATGTTTGGCAAGCGCATCGTTTACCCACACATAGTCGATCCGCCTGAGAATTGACCGCTTACCTTGGTGCGCGCGCGTCGGCACTGAGTTCTTGAACTCCTTGTTTACAAGATAAAAAGAGTCATAATACCCCTCTTCCATCATCCTTCCAATAACGGCATAATCTACTTTTCCGTGATTCAGGTTGTTCCTGTAGATCGTCCTTCCTCTGACAATGGGCAGACCGCTCTTCGGCTCAAGTCTTCCCTCAATTCGTTTCATAGAAGCAAGAAGTTTACTCCCATAGTGCGTTGAATCGGCCGGCGATAGTGCGTTGAAATCACCCGCAATAATGATCTTTTCCGATTTCGGAATGAGCGCTGCCTGAGCCAGAATTTTTTCAACGTCTTTTTGACGATCTTTTAGTGTGAACGGAGCGAGGTGAGTGACAAATACATGTATGCCTTCAATATAAGCGTAGAGGTAGCCATGCCACATGTTGTCCATTACCCTTTTGACGTTAAGTATGGGATAGCGTGAAGTAATCGCGAGCGGATGAGTTACAGGTACACCAAATTCACGGTTCATAATTACGGCGTAGGGATGTCCGTAGCGCTCAGCGAGCAGTCCGACATCATTCTGGGTAAACCCGTTCATCTCTTCATATAAAACGATGTCAGGTGCCTTGTCGCGCACCCAGGAAACATATTCCTCCATCAGCGTGGAATCCCCACTAAAGCCATGAAGTGCATTGTAATTCAGGATAGTAAGTGAGGTACCCTGCGCGGTGGCCTGGCCGGACAGTGCGACAAGCAAAAATAAAAGGCATATAATCCTGGACACGTTGCGTAGCGTTTTGATGATCCCGGGCGCAGTCGTCGCGCCCGGGATGATGAAGTCACCTCGAATTACCAACCTTGATTTTGTTCAAGCTCAGAGTTGGTTTGGATTTCAACTGGATGGATCGGCCATCGGTAGTGCTTGGCCGGGTCAAATACCATCGTTTCCACTACCCGCATGATGTCTTTGTTGGGCACGTTGGAATAGTCGGGTGTAGTGTTTGCATCCAACTCCGGCGGCTCGGTCATGAATTCCGTCTTGCTGTTGCCGTAGCGCGGTCCGCTCATGACATCTTCGGCAATGCCCCAGCGTCTGATATCGATCAGGCGGTGACCTTCCATTGCCAGTTCAATTTTGCGTTCTCTTCTCACCACTTCACGTAAATATTCCTGACTGCTGGCTTTGGGCACCGACGGCATTCCCGCACGGTTCCTGATGGCATCAAGCACTTCATAGACAGAGTCGTCGATATCGTTCGCTTCAATTTTCGCTTCTGCGTAGATCAGGTACAGTTCTCCGAGTCGCATAAGCGTAATATTCATTTCGGATTCCGTGGTCGCCTCCATATCACGAATATCGGTCCATTTGCGCCACAAGTAGCTGGTAAAGGTCGCATAGGTATTCGTCGCATCAGTGTTATTCACTCGCGCCGGCGGATTGAGGTTGTAATTCCAGATCTTCAAGCTGTCGGGATGTGTTTCAAACTGAAATCCCATATAGATACTGCCGGGAATTGCCACACTCATTGCCAAACGGGGATCTCGGTTGTCATACGGATGTTCGGGATCGTAGGCAGGTGATTGGTCAATCGGAAGGCCGTCAATACATTCGTATGAGTCGACAAACTGCTGTGTGGGCACCTCATTCGAAACGCCCTTGGCAAGTCTCGACACCAGGTAGCGGGTATTGTCGTGCACGTTTACACCCTTCATATACTGTAAGGCAAAGATGATCTCCTTCGAATTTTCGCCATCGTAGTTGAAAAGTTCGGCGTAGTCGGGATGCAATTCATAGTAACCAAGATCCATCGCTTTCTTGGCAGCCTCCGCAGCCATTGGCCACTTTTCATGCACCAGTGCAGTCTTCGCTTTTAGGAAGTAAGCCGCAACGCTTGTTGCGCGACCTGTATTTCCGTCAAATGAAACAGGAAGATTGGGTGCTATCTCATCCATTTCGTTGATGATCCATTCAGCGATGTCTGCACGCGAGGTAGCCGGCATTTGTGCTTCATCGATGGTAATGCTGGTCGTCACCAATGGCACATCACCAAAAAGTTCAGTGAGATAAAAGTAACTGTACGCACGAATGAATCGCGCTTCACTGATCACCTGCTTGTAATAGTCAGGCGATATCACACCCTCGGCATTCTGTATGTTGTCAAGCAGAAAGTTGGTTCGTGCAATCGCCTGGTAAAATTCCTCCCAGGCATTGCGGGCAGCGCCGTTGTCACTTCCGGCGGTTCCATTGCCAAGCGACTGAATAGCATTCGCGCTGCGGTTCCAACTGATATCCGTGGTATTGTCCAGGGTAATAATCCATGGACGATTGCCGACGGTTGTAAAAATAAGTCCCTTGTAACAACCAAACAATCCCATGTCCACTTCGGTGCGGTCATTGTAAAAGGAAGCCGAAGATGGTGAATCAAGCGGTAGCTTGTCCAGAAGATGATCATCACAGCCCGTAACTGCGAAAAAGCAGATCAGCAATGCGCTGTTAAATATTTTTAATTTCATATCTCTCTGTATTTAGCATTTAAAATCGGACGTCGACGCCTGCGCTGAAAATCTTGACCTGTGGATAGTTGGTCCCGGTGCCGACAGGGGTTTCCACGTCATAACCTTTCCAAAAATTATCAATGGTAAAAAGGTTCTGGCCGTTAACATATATGCGGGCATAATCTATGTTAAGCGCTGAGAGAAATGCAGCAGGCAGTTTATAGCCAAGTTGTATATTCTTCAGGCGCAGGTAGGAGGCATCCTTCATCCAAAAGCTGGAGTGCTGATAATTATTTCCTGAATCGCCCCAGGTAAGTCGCGGGAACGTTGCGTCCCTGTTGTCGGGTGTCCAGTAATCCTTATGTTGTGCGTATACCGACGCGCCGCTATAGAAAGGTTGGATAGCGCGTCCATAGAGATAGCCATCGGCCTTGCCAACACCTTGAATGAAGGCATTGAACGTAAAGTTCTTGTACGAGGCATTGATGTTGGCGCCGTAAGTAAAGCGCGGAATCGTATTGCCAACGATCACGCGATCATCCGCATTGACCAAATTGTCTTCATCCGGATTTTGATTGACGTAGCGAATGTCGCCGGGGGCCAGGACACCTACCTGTTCGGCGTGCGCGTCCACTTCGTCGGGCGTCTGGAAGTAGCCATCTGCCTGAAGCGCATTGATCGAGTTCATCGGATACCCTTCGCGGTTCACCAGCAGGCCTGTCTCACTCACACCGTGCAGATCAAGTACGGTGTTCTTGACGTCCGATAAGTTAACGCCAATCCCATAGGTAAATTCTCCGGCACGACCGTTGTAGTTAAGGCCAAGATCCCATCCGCGGTTTCTCACCTTCCCGGCGTTCTGTGTCGGGGCGGCCAGACCAATACTCGCAGGGATTTCGAGCTTCAAGAGAATATCTGACGTAACCTTGTCATACCAGTCGAAGTTCAACACAAGGTTGTCGAACAGCATGAGGTCTATGCCGATATTGGTCATCTCGGAGGTCTCCCAGGAAATCGTCTCGTTGTTCATCTCGTTGAGCGCAGCAATCGGTACGATTTCTCCGCCCATACTATATGATCCAAGGCTCAGGGTTGAAGCAAACGGATACGTGCCAATGTTTTGATTGCCCAGTCTGCCCCATGAAGCACGCAGCATCAGGTTGCCGATCACATCGTTCAGATCCTGCATGAACTCTTCAGCAGACAGACGCCACCCTGCCGACAAAGAAGGGAAGAATCCAAACTTATGACCTTCCGCAAAACGCGATGATCCGTCATAGCGCGCGTTGAGCTCAATCAAATAGCGCGAATCGAAATCGTAGTTAAATCTTCCAAAGAAGGATTGCAGCGCCCACTCCGATGCCGTTCCGCTTGCATCTCTGTTCGCTTCGGATCCGGCATTAAGAACACGGTATTGCGGAAATGTAAAGTTATCGCGTGAAGCGCGGAAATTGCGAGTTTTGAATGTCTCGACGGAAGATCCCAACAGAAGTTTCAGTGCATGCTGACCAAAATTCCGGTTGGAAGTAAGGTATCCATAGTAGTTACCATACATTGAACGGATACTCCTGTTAGCGAGTGTTGTTTTTTCCGGACGTACAAACAATGGACTCCCATCGGCCTGATACGTCTGAATGGCCTTGTGAAAATTGTCATTGTACAGTTCCGCATACTTCGGTTGTGCAAGCAGTTCAATGTCCAGCCACTTGACAGGCTTGTAATTGAGGACGAATCGTCCCAGTAAGTTCATATACTCTTCCTCCTGCGAACCACCGGCGGCAGTGGAAAAAGCTATCGGGTTATTGCCGTTCCAGCCTTCACCATATAATCCATTGGAGTAAACACCAGGTTGTACCGCCGGAATCCGATTCATCTGCAAAAAGACTTCATTCAACCCACCACCGGGTTCCGTTGTATGCTTTTTAACAAACTGAACATCCGCCTTCAGATTGAGTTTGTCACTGAGAATGATATCCGCGTTGTTCCGGAAGGTATAACGCTTGTAGCGTGACATCTCGATAATGCCCTTCTGATCGAGATATCCCGCAGACGTCAGGAAACGAAACTTGCCGCCACCTGAATTAATAGACAGATTGTGACTATGCATTACACCAGAGCCCGTTAACACCGCTTTCTGCCAATCAGTGTTGGGATACTTGTCGGGATTTTCGTCCATGTTTTCCCGATACTCCTGGATAAATTCATCCGAATAGATCGGAGTCGCACCTGAGTTGGCATAGGCGAGGTTGATCAGTTCCATGTGATCAATCGCACCCAATCGGTCTGGCAAATTGGTCGGGCGCTGGAATCCGGTATAGGCATGATAACTGACCTTGAGCGCATCGCCCTCGGCGCGTTTCGTGGTGACCAGGATAACACCGTTCGCTGCACGCGATCCGTAAATAGCCGAAGAGGCGGCATCCTTTAGAACGTTGATGGATTCGATCAGATTGGGATCGATGAGGTTGAGATCGCCTTCAACGCCATCGATCAAGACGAGGGGATTGGCGTCGTTAAGCGTTCCGATTCCCCTTATTCTAATGGTCCCCGTATTGCCGGGCGCTCCGGATCCGGACGTCACCGTGACGCCCGGTGCCACACCCTGAAGTGCGTTGGAAGTAGTAGCGAATGGCCGTGACGCAAGGTCGTCAGTCTCAATCGACGTCACCGAACCGGTAAGATTCGCCCGCTTTTGCGTTCCATATCCAACCACTACCACTTCATCCAGGGTGGTGGCGTCTTCCATCATCGTGATGGTCATCTCTCCTGAGGCAGGAATCGCAGCTTCTTGTGTGGCCAGTCCGATGAAGGAAAACACAAGCGTTGCTGCGTCTGAAGGTACCTGCAAGGAAAATCTTCCGTTGGCATCGGTGGTCGTACCATAATTGTTGGTGCGTCCGTCAGGCGTCGTCTTTAACAAAACCGTGACGCCGGGCAAGGTCTGGCCGCCTTCGTCAACAACAGTTCCGCTCACATTTCGCTCCGCCGCAGGCTGCGCAAGTGCCGTGTGAAAGCAAAAGAGGGCCGCAAAGAACAGGTAGATGTTTCTACCACGGATTAGATAATAGAGTTGTCGCATAACATTTCATAAGGTTTAGGTTCGTTGAAATTTTATTGCCGCTTCGTACTATTTGAGCACTTTTAAAAAACTTGTTAAGTGTTTTAAATGTTTTTAAACATAATTTAAGCAAATTAAAGTGTCAAGTTAAATCGTTTGAAATTTTCCAGGGAATGCAAAATCCTTCGTTTTCAGGCTGTTTGAGGCCTTTTGCGGTCTGAAAAATTTACCCCCGTTTGGTTACCTTATGTTTTAATTCTGTTTAAAAATGTTTATTTTGCTTAAAATAGTTGGCTATGAACATTACCGATCGTCATGAGTTGATCCTGAAGAAGCTACAGGAAGATGGGCGCGTTTCGATACAAGAACTCAGCGAAATGATCAAGGTTTCAGGTGTGACGATAAGAAAAGACCTGAAACTGCTGGAAGACAAGAATTTATTGTTCCGCACACGGGGTGGCGGTTCTATCAACAATCCTTACACGATTGAAAGGCCGATAAACGAAAAGGAGCTGATCAATGCAGCTGAAAAACAGCGGATCGCAAAGGCGGCGGTTAGCCTTGTCGGCCAAAACGACTCTATTATTATAGGCTCCGGAACAACGGTCTTTGAGCTTGCACGCTGCCTGCATCCGTCCCGGCACCTTACCGTTATCACACCGGCAGCGAAAGTGACGCTGGAACTCTGTAACCGTCGAAATGTAGAAGTGTTGCAGCTTGGCGGAATTGTGCGTCCGAATTCATCATCAGTGGCCGGCTCCTATGCAAAGCGCATTCTGGAAGATATTTCCTGTGGCGTCCTGTTCCTCGGCGTCGACGGGATTGATCTCGACTTTGGCTTCTCTATTACCAATCTCACCGAAGCAAGCCTTAATCAAAAAATGATTGAGTGCGCGCAGGTAGTCGCCGTACTTGCCGACAGCACCAAGTTTGGCCGAAGAGGGTTGGGTAAAGTCTGCAACCTGGATCAGGTGCAGTACGTCGTCACCGACGACAAAGTACATCCCGGTGCAGTGAAGGCATTGGAGGAAAAGGGGATAAAAGTCATCATCGCTTGATGTGAAATTTCACCGCAGAGACGCCAAGACGCAGAGGGCGCAAAGTTTGTTGGGTGTTGCGGGTCCGATGACCTACAGTGCGTTGCATCATAAATTTATTCCTTGCAACTGGAGCAAAGAAATACGACTTATTAAATAACCTTTGCGCCCTCCGCGTCTTGGCGTCTTTGCGGTTCAACGGCCAGTCCTACAATCCGCCCGTCACGCCTGTCTCTTTCCAGCTGCGTGTCTTGCCCGACTCAATAACGGCCTCACATACCTTCTGGGTCTGAAGTGCATCTTTGAACGTGGGGTGACACGGTTTGCCTTCTTCAAGGCTTTTGAGGAAGTCGGCTGCCTGATGAACGAAGCTATGCTCATAGCCGATCGACAAGCCCGGCACCCACCACCGTTTCATGTACGGCTGATCTCCATCTGTCACGAGGATGGAACGCCATCCACGCACTTCGGAATCATCACGATGATCAAAATATTCCAGTCTGTTCAGGTCATGCAAATCCCATCGAATGGAAGCATGCTCACCGTTGATCTCAAAAGTATAAAGCGCTTTGTGACCGCGTGCGTAGCGCGTTGATTCGAATAGCCCAAGTGAGCCGTTCTCGAAATGACAATGAAACAGACACGCATCGTCAATGCCCACCTTCTGAACTTTGCCGCTCGCCTGATGCACCCGTTCTTTGATAAACGTTTCGGTCAGGGCCGACACATCCTTGATTGCACCGTTGAGCCACATCGCAGTGTCGATACAATGGGCGAGCAGGTCACCGGTAACACCGGAGCCGGCCGCATCAACATCAAGCCTCCATGTTCCTTCACCCCCTTGCGGAAGTTCAGGGCTGATCGTCCAGTCCTGAAGGAAGTTGGCGCGATAATGAAAAATTTTACCAAGCTTTCCTGAGTCGACGATTTGCTTTGCCAACGTAACAGCAGGAAGTCGGCGGTAATTGTACCACACCGTATTGGCCACGCCAGCCTTCTCGACCGCATCTACCATCTTTTGTCCTTCGGCAAGCGTTCTTGAAAGCGGTTTCTCGCAAAGGATCATTTTTCCTTTTTCCGCGGCAGCGATGGCAATTTCAGCGTGTGTGTCGTTCGGTGTACAGATATCGATGGCGTCAATATCGTCGCGCGCTACCAGCTTTCTCCAATCGGTCTCGTTGGACTCATATCCCCACTGCTCAGCAAAGGCGCGCACCTTTTCAGGATTCCGCGAGCAGACCGCCTTTAGTTCAGGTTTGTATTCCAGTTCGGGAAAGAAATTACGGATGCGGTTATAACCGTTTGAATGTGTGCGGCCCATAAAGCCACAACCGATCAATCCGATTCTTAATTTTTTTTCAGCCATTGTAATTTTGTTCTTTGATGGTTTTTGTTTCGGTAAATTGTTCTCCGGGATTCGTGTGCACGGATTTACGCCTTCCAGCCGTGCTTCTCGCGCACCTTGATCATAGCCGCGAGGATGTCATTCCAGGTTTGTTGTTTAGTCATGACAGCATTGGGGAACATGCATCCGTCCCAACATATATGGTTGAATGCCTTCGTGAGGTTACCCTTCTCATCGCGAAGCCAGTGACCGGCATCCGTGGCAATGTCAAGTTTACCGTTTGGATCTGTAGCCTGACAGTGACGGCCTGTTTTGTCGTGCGAACCGCTGCCAAAGACCGTTCCGTCATTTTGTGCCACGTGAAAGTCAATCGTCCAGGGACGCAACGCCTTCGTCAACGTCTTCAACGCCTCGGTCAGGACACTGCGGTCTTTCCAGTCGTAGTTCTCGGGAAGTATCCGGTCTTCCGGTGCATTGTACCCCATCGTGTACAATAACGTGTGCGACATGTCTGCCTGGAACCCGATATTCGGGCGGTCGACTGCTTCCAGTGTCTCGACCATCTTTCTCCAGCTATGCATACCGCCCCAGCATATCTCGCCTTCAGCGGCAAGCTTTTCGCCATAATCAGCGGCGACATCACAAGCCTCCCGGAAGGTTTGGGCGATCAGCTTTGTGTTGCCCGCGGGGTCTTTGGCCCACTGTTCCGGTGAACTGGCGGAATCAATTCTCACAACGCCATAAGGACGAATGCCGAGCTCGCGCAGTATTTTTCCAATGTTGCATGATTTCTTCACCATCTCGACAAACGTCTTGCGGTCATCATTGCTTCCCAAAACAGGTCCGCTCCAGATCGGCGCGACGAGGCTCCCTACTTTAAGGTTATATGACGCGATCTTGTCAGCAAGTCGCTTCACATCATCCTCCTTCATCTCAATGTCAATATGAGGAGGCAGCAGACCGAGGTCCACACCATCGAACTTGACGCCATTCACTTCCGCATCAGCAGTCATCTTCAGCATGGTATCGAACTCAATCGGCGGCTCCGAATCAGGACCTTTACCTACGATGCCGGGCCAGGTTGCGTTGTGCAGTTTGGGGAAATTGTTTTCTGACATAACGATCAAGTTTTAAGTTT